>NZ_JBSGZO010000288.1:0-11093 GCF_053611045.1 Streptomyces sp. NPDC054841
GAGGCACTATGCCCCCGGCGACCACTCACGGTGAGCCCAAGCCCTCATCGGCCACGGAATACGCGAGTCTCGATTACGCGAGGTCGCCAGTTCTGCCCCCTACCGGGAGTTCGTGTCCACGGAGTCCGCGCGGCGCGGGTACGGCGCGTTCCTGAAGGCGCTGGCCGGACCGGACGCGCGGACCGGGCGACGATCGCGGCGGAGTACCTGTCGGTGAACGCGGGGGTGCGTCAGGCGTTCGCGCCGCTCGTCGAGGGGTTCACCGCGCAGGGCGGCGACCCGGAGATCGCGCTGGCGGTCGTCGGGGTGACGCCGGAGTATCTGGGGGCGGCGCTCGACGAGGTGGCCAGGCTCCACGGCTCGATGGAGAACTACGTACGGGAAGGGCTCGGCGTGCCGGACGAGGTGGTGGAACGGATCCGCGAACGCCTGGTGACGGAGCGGTAGGACCATCCGGCGGATCGGGCCGGACCGGCGAATCACAGGGCGTCGCGAGCCCGGTGAGATCCGCCGGACAGGCCCTGGTCACGGCCGGTGACTATCGGACGATTCGCTCGTTCTGCTGAACGTGAGCACCCAGGAACTCGCCCCCTCCTCCGTCGGCGTCGAGCAGGCCGAGGCCGCGCTCGTCGAGCACTATCCGCGTCTGGTGCGGATCGCCTATCTCGTCCTGCCGCCGTCGCTCGGCCGCAACCGGCGGGTGCTGACCGCACACTCCCTGGTCCAGCGCTCGCTGCCGCGCGGCCGGACCCAGAGCGCGGTGCGGGGGCCGGCGCCGGCACTCCGGGGTGCCTCCGGGCCCGGGTATGCGTACGTCCGCGGGCGGGTGCTGCGGCAGGCCCTGGAGGCGGGGCTTCCGCTCAAGCGCCGGGCCTGGCCGAAGCGTTCCCAGTTACCCCCGCTGCTGCCGCAGGTGTGGGGGCTGCGGCTCTTCCCGCGCTCCGGCGGTGCCGATGAACTCGCCCTGGACCAGCGGCTGTCCGCGCTGTCCGGGCCGGCCCGGGCCGCCTACGTGCTGCGTGGCCTGGAACGGCTGCCGGACGGGGAGGTACGGCGCGTCCTGAGCGACGCCGGGGTCGCGGACCCGCACGCCGCGCTCGTGGAGGCGGACGGCGTCGACGCGCCGGGCGGAAGGACGCCCGGAGGAACGGCACCCGGAGGGAAGAGCACCGCGGCCCTGCTGGACTCACCCGAGTTCGACCCGTGTTCGCTGCAGGCCCGCCCCACCGATCTGATGCGCCGGCGCCAGCACGCCAAGGCGGCGCTCGCGGCGGCCGCGGCGGTGCTCGTGTGCGGCACGCTGCTCGGGCTGCCGGGTGAGGGCTGGGGACCGGACGGCGCGGCGGCCCCGCCGTACGCCCGCAACCCGGCGGCCGAGGCCGCGCTCGACCCCGGCCGACTGCGCCGTATCGCGCCCGTCGCCTGGCAGAGCTCTACCCGTACGGACTTCTCCGTGTGGCCCGCGCGCGGGACCCTCACGGGCGACCGGGGACTGCTGCGCAGGGCGCTCGCGGTCTGGGCGCGGCCCGGCAGCCGGGTCCGGACATCGGCGACGCCCAGCACCCCTCCGGGACCCCCGATGGACGCACCGCAGCTGCTGTTCGCGGGCGTGGTGGACCGGTCGCGTGTGGTGCTCTTCCACGACGGGCTGCGGATCGTCCGGTACGCCGAGCCGGGCGACGGCTCGACGGCGGGCGCGGCGCTCGACTTCGCCCGGGCCGACGGAGCGGACTCGGCCACCTCCGGCGCGCTGATCGTCGGCCGCGACCACGGCAACGTCCGCTATCTGACGGCTCCCTGGGTGCGCCGGGCCACGGTGCGGGATCTGCTCGACCCGGCACGGGCGCCCCGGCCGCTGCGGCGTGACGCGCAGGGGGTGACCGACCCGCTGCCGAGCGCCGCCCAGGCGCGGGACTGCCGTTCGTGGGACGCACTGGAGCTGACGGACGACAGCGCGCAGCGGCTCGTCACCGATCTGGGCGAGCTGGTTCCGGCCCGGCTGACATGGGGTCCGCCGTCGGCGCCGGCGGATGTGTCGGGTGAGGCGGCACGGGCGGCGTGGGCGCGGACGGCCTGTCTGCTGCCGGTGATGCGCTCGCACGGGGTGCGCTCGGTCAACTCGTGGGAGTACGCGCGCCAGACCCTGCCGGAGGCGAACGGAACCGCGGCCTGGCTGTGCACCCGCGCGGAGACCTGGCGCGGAACCGGCAGCCGGGTGCTCGCCCAGTTCCAGACGCCGTCGTCCCTGCCACCGGCCGAGTCGCCGGGCGCGATCGTGGCCCGCTCCGAGGGCTCCCCCGCCTGCGGTCCGCGCGATCCCCGGGTACTGGCGGGTGTGCTGTGGAAGTCGCGCGCGGGGCAGTGGTACGTGCTGGCGGCGGGCAGTGAGCAGTTCACCTCGCTCGCCACGTCCGGCGGAGTGGCGGGCAGTGCGCAGGGCAACCTCCTCGCCGTACGGGCGAAGCACGGCGCACAGGCACAGCTGAACGGCCGTCTCGCGGACGGAACGACGCTCGGCGCGTTGCGCTGAGCCGTCCCCGGCTCCGGCGCGCGGCGTGGGGGGGGTACGGCGTGCGTCCGGCGTGCATCCGGCGTGCATCCGGCGTGCATCCGGCGTGCATCCGGCGTGCGACGTCAAGTCCTCGCCGCACGACTCTGTTCCGACGGCGTACCCGTCAGTACATTGACACCATGTCTAATACGCAGCCGGCCAAGGTGGCGTCGGAACACATCGCGCTCAAAGCCCGCAACGTCTCCTTCGCGTGGGACGAGACCCCGCTCCACTGGGTCCCCGGCGATCCGTTCGCCACTCACACCATCAATGTGCTGCACCTTCTGCTCCCGGCCGGTGAGCGGTGGTTCGTGCATGTGTACAAGCAGGTGCTGCCGCACATCCACGACGACCGGCTGCGCGAGGACGTCATCGGCTTCATCGGCCAGGAGGCGGTGCATTCCCAGGCCCATGACGACGTGCTCCCCCGTCTGAAGGAGCTGGGGCTCGACCCCACCCCGTACACCGCGCAGGTCGACTGGTTCTTCGAGAAGCTGCTGGGCGACCGGACGCTGCCGCCCGGCAAGGCTCGCGAATGGTGGCTCAAGGAGCGCATCGCACTGATCGCCGCGATCGAGCACTACACGGCGTTCCTCGGCGACTGGGTGCTCAACGCCGATGAGCTGGACCGGCGCGGCGCCGACCCGATGATGCTGGACCTGCTGCGCTGGCACGGCGCGGAGGAGGTCGAGCACCGCTCGGTCGCCTTCGACCTCTTCATGCATGTCGACGGCAGCTACCGGCGCCGGGTACGGACCTGGGCGGCGGCCTTCTCCGCGCTGGTCTTCCTCTGGCAGCGCGGCATCCGCTTCTTCATGGAGAACGACCCCACACTGCTCGACGGCAGGGCGGGCTTCCGGGACTTCTACCGGGCCGGGAACCGGGGCGTTCTCCCCTCCACTCCGGCGATGCTGCGCTCGATCCCGCGCTATCTGAGCCACTCGTACCACCCGAGCCAGGAGGGCAGTACGGCGCAGGCCGTCGCCTATCTCGCCAACTCCCCCGGCGCGAACGGAGACCGCTGACATGCCCCGGCTCCGTACCGTCGTCCTCGTCGCCGGTGCCGCGCTGCTCGCCAAGCGGGCCATGCGCCGCCGCATCGAGGCCTCACCGCTGTGGCCGATGCCCGCCCTTCAGGAGCCGATATCGGGCCAGGGCCGTCGCCCGCGCCGCTCCTCGTCGCACCGCGTACTGATCACCGAACGCACCTCCCCCGCCGAAGGCGTCGTCCAGCTCCGCCTGGAGGGCCAGGGCCTGCCGTCCTGGCAGCCCGGCGCGCACATCGACGTCGTCCTGCCGTCGGGTCTCGTACGGCAGTACTCGCTCTGCGGCGACCCGGCCGACCGCGACACGTATACGATCGCCACCCGCGTCATCGAGGAAGGCCGCGGCGGCTCGCGCGAAGTCCGCGAACAGCTCCACGAGGGCACGGAGATCGAGATCCGCGGCCCGCGCAACCGTTTCCCGCTGGTCGAGGCGGAGTCGTACGTGTTCGTCGCGGGCGGCATCGGCATCACGCCCGTCCTGCCGATGGTCCGGTCGGTGCACGCGGCGGGAGCCGCCGGGTCCCGGCTGCTGTACTGCGGGCGGGACCGGGCCACCATGCCCTACCTCGACGAGGCCGAGAAGCTCGGCGCGCAGGTCGCGTTCGGCCGCCCGGACCTCGGGTTCCTGGCCGGCCTGTCCGCGGGGACGGTGGTCTACTGCTGCGGCCCCGAGGGGCTGATGGACGCGGTCGCCGCGGCCCTGCCCGAGGGCCGGGAGCTTCGTCTGGAACGGTTCACGGCGGCGGCCGCCGCGCCCGGCGGCGCCTTCGAGGTCGAACTGCGCCGCTCCGGCCGTACGCTCACCGTCCCGGCGGACCGGTCGGTCCTGGCCGCCGTGCGCGACGAGCTGCCGAACGTCTCGTACTCCTGTGAGCAGGGCTTCTGCGGCACCTGCCAACAGCGGGTGCTGGAGGGTGAGATCGACCACCGTGACGAGCTTCTCACGGACGCCGAGCGGGACGACTCGATGCTGATCTGCGTCTCACGCTGCCACGGTGACCGGCTCGTCCTGGACCTCTAGTCCGTGGCACCAGGCCCTGTCCGGGCGGCTCAGGGCAGCAGCAGCCAGTCCGCCGCCAGCGCCGCCACCAGGCCCGCGCCCAGCAGCCAGGTGCCCAGCCGGGTGCGGCCGTGGCGGCTCAGCTCGATGACAACTCCGCACAGGATCATGGCCAGTCCGTACACCCCGACCACGAGGACGGACGTGCGGCTGGGCAGCCGCACCGCCAGGACCGCCGCCAGCGCCACGAGCAGAACGGACGCGGCGGTGATCCGGAGGATCCGGGCCTGGCGGGGAGTCATGCCCTCGGGCGCCGGTGCCGGTGCCGGTGCCGGTGCCGGTGCCGGTGCCGGGGTTTCCTGGTCAGAAGCGGTCATATCCCGGGAGCGTACCCGCCGAGCGGCGGACGCCGTCCGACGGCCGCCGGTTACGCTGTTCGTATGACGACCGGGGTTCGCCGCAGGATGGGCGTCGAGGAGCGCAGAGAGCAGCTGATCGGCGTGGCGCTGGAGCTGTTCAGCCACCGCTCCCCCGAGGAGGTGTCGATCGACGAGATCGCGGCCGCCGCGGGGATCTCGCGCCCGCTGGTCTACCACTACTTCCCGGGTAAGCAGAGTCTGTACGAGGCCGCGCTGCGCCGGGCCGCCGACGAGTTGGCCGGCCGGTTCGTGGAGAAGCACGAAGGACCGCTCGGCGGGCGGCTGCTGCGCGTCATGGGCCGGTTCTTCGACTTCGTCGACGAGCACGGCCCGGGGTTCTCGGCGTTGATGCGAGGCGGCCCCGCCGTGCCCGCAGGCGGAGCCTGCTCACTAGGCACAGCCACCACGACCAACGCCACGATCGACGAGGTCCGGCAGGCGGCCTACGACCAGATCATGGCGCACCTCGGGATCACGGACCCCCCGGCACGGCTGCGGCTGGTCGTACGGTCGTGGGTGTCGCTCGCCGAGTCGACCGCGCTCATCTGGCTGGACGGCCGGGAGATTCCGCGCCACGAGCTGGAGCTCCAGCTGGTCCATGACTTCGCGGCGCTGGTGGCGGTGCCGGCGGCGTACGACGCCGAGATGGCGGGCGTGCTGCTGCGCATCTTCGCGGACGAGCCGGCCGAGGGCGTTTTCGGCGACCTCGTGGGCCGGATGGTGGCGCTCCTGCCACAGCCGGTACGAGTGCCGGAGCAGCGCGTCTGAGCCCGGCGAAGGCCCGGACGCGCTGCCCCTTCCCGACTGTGCCGGTCAGCCGCGGTCGAAGACCGCGACGGTGCGCGCGGGGACGGTGAAGGTTCCCGAACCCTGCTCGTACGACGCGGACTTCACGACCTCGTCGGAACCCCCCGCCTGCACCGCGTGCAGCGCAAACGGTGTTCCGGCGAACGCGCCGATCCGCTGGGTCCGCCGCTCCGGCGTGGCGTTGAAGACCACCACCAGATCGCCCAGCTTCATGGTGATCACACCCGGGGTCTCGTCCGTGCCGGAGAGCGGGAACGACAGCGCGGACTGCACCTGGTCCGCGGAGCCGAGGCCGAACGCCTTCTCCGTCGTACGGATCTTCAGCAGCTCCCGGTACGCGGCGGACGCCCCGTTGATCTGCGCGCAGCCCGGCTTGAGCGTGGGCGCGGTGAGCAGCGGCTTGGCGTAGGGCCACTTCGCCTTGTTGTCGGCGGCCGGGGGCAGGCCGCGGCCGAAGCCGTTGCCGTCGCGGCAGTCCCAGTGGAGGGCGTTGAACCAGTCCCCGCTGTCGTACGAGTTGCGGTCCAGGGACTTCGACCGGAGCAGGTCCGAGCCGGCCTGCGACAGCGCGGGCCCCTGCGAGAGCGCGGCCGTCGCCATCGCGAGCACCTGCATACGGGCCCGGTCGGCGGCGGGAACGGACGCCGGCAGCTTGAACGCGAGCGCGTCGTAGAGGGTCTCGTTGTCGTGGGCGTCCGCATAGGCGAGCGCGTCACCGGGCGCGGCGGCGTAGCCGGCCGGTGAGCCGTTGTAGTCCACCTCGGAGCCCTTGACCTTGACGCCACGGGTGTCGGTGAAGCTGTACGACGCGAGGTTGCCGGACAGCCCGACCTTGATCAGGTCCTGGTAGTGGAGCAGCCGGGCCTTCTGCTCGGCCGGGGTGCCGTTGGCCTTGGAGGAGTTGGGGTCGGTGTAGAGGCCGGAGGCGAAGCCCTGGATGCCCGGGTCCTCGTCGAAGGGGCCGCCACCGCGGACGGCGTCCCGCGCCCGGTCGGAGAAGGTCGCGATCCCGGTCCCGGCCATGTTCTTCTGGGTGGCCTGGACGAAGCGGGCGTCGTCGGCGATCTCGCCGAAGTTCCAGCCCTCCCCGTACAGGATGATCTTCTTCCCGTCGACGCCGTCCTTCTCGACGGTCAGCGCGTCGAGGGCCTTGCGGACGGCGAGGATGTTCGCCTTCGGGTGGTGGCCCATGAGGTCGAAGCGGAAGCCGTCGACCTTGTACTCCTTGGCCCAGGTGACGACCGAGTCCACGACGAGCTTGCCCATCATGGCGTTCTCGGGTGCGGTGTTGGCGCAGCAGGTGGAGGTGGCCACGGTGCCGTCGGCGAGGAGCCGCTGGTAGTAGCCGGGCACGATCCGGTCCAGGACGGACTTGCTGTCCTGGCCGCTCGCGACGGTGTGGTTGTAGACGACGTCCATGACGGTGCGCAGTCCCGCGCCGCTCAGGCCCTGCACCATCTGCCGGAACTCGACCGTGCGGCGCGTGCCCTCCGGGTCGGAGGCGTACGAGCCCTCCGGGACGGTGTAGTGCAGCGGGTCGTAGCCCCAGTTGAACGCGTCCTTCGAGGCGGCCTTGGTGACGCAGGCCTGCTGTTCCTCGGAGTCCGGCGCGTACGCCGTGAGGTCGCAGGCGGGCACGGCCTGGTCGGACTTCTTCTCCGGGATGGTGCCGATGTCGAAGGCGGGCAACAGGTGGACGTACGACGTACCGCTGTCCGCGAGCGACTTCAGGTGCTTCATGCCGGCCGATTCGCGGTCGGTGAAGCCCAGATAGCCGCGGGCCGAGAAGTCGCGGATGTGCAGCTCCTGGATCTGGGCGTCGCGAAGCGGCACGGCGGCCGGCTTCTTCAGTCCGGCCCAGCCCTTGGGGGCGAGCTCCGGGTCGGCCAGGTCGACGACGAGGCTGCGGGCCGAGTCGGTGGTGAGTGCGGTCGCGTACGGGTCGGTGACCTTGTTGGTGACGAGCTTCTGGACGCTGGGCGCCCAGACGGTCACGGCGTACCGGTACGGCTTTCCGCGCCAGCTCGACGGTCCGGTGACCGACCAGACGCCGGAGGTGTCGTCGCGGCGCATCGGGACGGTCTTCCCGTCGAGTTCGAGGGAGACCTTCTGTGCGGTCGGCGCCCAGACGGAGAGCGACGGACGGCCCTTGCGGAACACCGGTCCGAGCGCCGCACCCGTCGCCTTCCGGGCGTACAGATCGTCGAGGGCACCCGGGATCTGCACACCGGTGGCGGCGAGCAGGGCCCCGTTGGCGGCCCGCTGGGTGGCGACGATCTGGCCGCGCAGGGCGGCGCGGACGCGGTCCCGGTCGCGCGGGTCGACGGTGAAGGCCGGGTAGTCCTTGAGGTGCGGGTACTTGGCCTTCTGGGCGTCGGTCAGCGCGGACGGGGTGAGCCGCAGCCACTGGCCCTCATCGCTGAGCGCGCCGTCGACGATCTGGATGCCGCCGCCGGGTGCGTACACGAGCTGCTGGCTGGTGGCGTCGGTCGCCTTCACCTTCCAGACGACGGTGTTGCGGTCGATGAACTGCGCCTCGGCCTTGGCGAGGTCGAGCGAAGGGGTGCCACCGGTCTGCGGAAGGAGGTACTTCGGCTGCCCGGCGAGCAGCCACACCTCACGCCCGTGGGTGCCGAAGGACAGCGACTGGTCGGTGGGCAGATCCTTCTGGTCGCCCTTGTGGACGATGTAGCTGAGCGAGGTGGCCCCTTCGGCGAGCGGGACCTCGAAGGTCACCCCGTACGCGTCCGTGCGGGCGGGCATGAGGGGCTTGGACCAGTCGGTGGGCTGGGCGGCGCCGGTCCAGGTGTGCAGTCCCCAGCCGTCGTAGTCGCCGTCGGCGCGCTGGTAGTGCAGCACGGCCTTGGTGGTGTCCTGCGGCGGGTAGGTGCCGTCGGGCGCGGTGTCGGACTGGCCGTCCTGGCCCTGCGTGATCCAGACCTCGCCGGTGCGGGCGAGGGTGATGCTTCGCTGCGGGCCGTCGGTGGTGCCGTCCTTCTCGACGGTGTACGGGATCGTCGAGGCGCCCTCGGGAACCTTGACCCACGCGAACGCGCCGTGGGCGTCCCGGCCGGTGAACCCGGCCGTGGCGCCGCCCGTCCTCAGCTGCCAGCCGTCGTAGTCGCCGCCCGGCCGCTTGTAGTGGACGACGGCGTACGTACGCTCGACCGCCGTCGGCTTCTCGGGCGGCGGGGCCTGGCCCGCCGTGGTCTCCGCTTGCGCGCTCGCCGTCCGGCCGAGGCTGTCGACCACGACCGCCTTGTAGCGCAGGGCCGTCCCGGCCGGAGCGGTGATGTGCTGGGTGACCTTGTAGGGGGCGTGGTCGGCGGTGCCGAGGGTGCGCCATGTGCCGTTGCCCACCTGGGCGGCGAAGACGACCCGGTTGAGCTGCCCGCCGTCGGCGTCCGCGGAGATCTCGACCGTGCCGGTGGCGCCGGCGGCCGGGGCCTTCAGGGTGAGGGACGGCTTGGCGGAGGGGGCGGCGAGGGGCTGCTGAGCGCGCAGCACCAGCGACGACAGCGCCGGTACGGTGACGGTGATCCTGCCGTCGGCGGCGCGGACCGCGCCGGAACCGCCGTACAGGACACGGAAGTCCGCCGCGTCCACCGGCAGCGTCACGGTCTTCCCGGCGGCCGCGTTGTTGACGGCGACGACGTACTCGCGCTTCGTCTTCGCGTCCGTACGGGAGAACGCGTACACGGAATCCTTGGCGTACCGCTCCTGCTGGATGCCGTCGCGCAGCGCCGGGTGCTCACGGGTGAGCTTCGAGAGCGCGGCGATCGACCGGTAGACCGGGTGCGTGGTGTCGTACGCGTCGTCGGCGTGCGTACGGTCCGTGCCGAGCTGGTCGTCATCGAGGTAGTCGGGGGTCTTCGAGGCGAAGAGGGTCTGGCGGGCGTCCTTGTCGCCGCCCGCGCCGGTGAAACCCTGCTCGTCGCCGTAGTAGACGACCGGATTGCCGCGGCTGAGGAACATCAGCTCATTGGCGAGCCGGGCCCGCTTCAGCAGCTCGGCGTCGCTCGCGCCCGGGTTGTCCTGCTTGAGGAACGTCCCGATGCGGCCCATGTCGTGGTTGCCGAGGAAGGTCACCTGCTCATACGCGTTCGCCTTGTCGGTGGCGTACCGGTAGTCGTCGGCGAAGACCCGGGCGAGGCGGCCGGCGTCGGCACCCTGCGAGGCATAGCCGCGGGCCGCGTCCTGGAAGGGGAAGTCGAGGGTGGCGTCGAGCCGGCCCCGGGTCACGTACGGCGAGGTGACGGCGGTGTCGGCGGAGAAGACCTCACCGAACATGAAGAAGTCGTCGCGGCCCCGCGCGGCGGCGTACGCGTCGAGGGCCGTGGCCCACTGGGTCCAGAAGTCCAGGTCGACGTGCTTGACGGTGTCGATGCGGAAGCCGTCGATACGGAAGTCGCGGACCCACTTCTCGTAGATCTTCTTCATGCCGTCGACGACCTCGGGACGCTCGGTCCACAGGTCGTCGAGGCCGACGAAATCGCCGTACTCCGCGCTCTCTCCGGCCCAGGTGGAGTCGCCCCGGTTGTGGTACATCGTGGGGTCGTTGAGCCAGGCCGGGGCCTTGGTGACGCTGCCCGCGCCGTTGACCGGGGTGTACGGGAAGGAGTCCGCGTCGACCTTTCCGATCCCGGCGTGGTCGGCCCGGTCGTCAAAGGGACGGCCGTCCTTGTCGAGGTACGGGTAGGCGCCCTTGGGGCGGTAGCCGTAGGCCTTCTCGGCGTAGTCGACGGTGTCCGCGGTGTGGTTGGTGATGACGTCGAAGAAGACCTTCATGCCCTTGGCGTGGGCCTTGTCGATCAGCTTCGTGAGGTCGGCGTTGGTGCCGAAGTGGGGGTCGACCTGGGTGAAGTCGGTGATCCAGTAGCCGTGGTAGCCGGCCGACGCGTCCTTGCCGCTCCCCTGCACGGGCCGGTTCTTGAAGATCGGGGCGAGCCAGATGGCCGTCGTGCCGAGCCCCTTGATGTAGTCGAGGCGCTGGGTGAGCCCCTTGAGATCCCCGCCCTGGTAGAAGCCCTTGTCGGTGGGGTCGTAGCCGGTCTCCAGCCGCGAACCGGTGAGTCCGCCGCGGTCGTTGGCGCTGTCACCGTTCGCGAACCGGTCCGGCAGCACGAAGTAGAACTGCTCCCGGGTCAGATCGTGCCGTGCGGGCTCCGCGGCGAGCTTCGCGTCGGACGGTGGTGCGGGGGGTTTCGCGGCGGCCGCGACCGGTACGGCGGGCGCGAACGCGGCGCAGACGGCCGCGGCCAGGGTGGCCG
>NZ_JBSGZO010000289.1:0-11067 GCF_053611045.1 Streptomyces sp. NPDC054841
CCGTTCGCCGGGGCCGGGAAACTACCTGACGGCGCGCCGGCAGGTTATGCGGAGGAGTGCTCTGCGCCGGTCACCGGTTGTCGACGCACACCTGAGCGGGGCTGTCGCTGGTGCACAGCACCAGGTTGCTGCTGAGGTTGTCGGTGCCGTCGACGGCCGGGATGGTGGCGGTGCCGTCACCCGACCAGGTGCCGCCCAGGTCGTTGGTGAACGTCCAGCTACCCGTCACCGTCTTCATCAGCTGGCCTCGCATCGCCCAGCTGTAGTTGTTCGGCTTCACGGATATCTTGTTCGCGTCGCTCACCGTGTCGGTCTGGGTCCACGAGTGGTCGTAGTGGGCGCTGACCGCGGAGCTGACCTTGGCGGTCACGAACTCGACGTTGATCCCCACCTCGCTGGTGACGGTGATGGAGCCGCCAACGGTGTTGGTCTGGGACGTGGTCTGCGTCCAGGTGATGGTCCGGTCCGCCGGGTCGGTGCTGTTGTTCCACACGTTCTGGCTGACCCGCTTCAGGTTCCCCACGGATGCCGTGCTCTCACCGGTGATCGCGTAGGCACACGACTTGATGATGCTGGAGCTGTTGCTGCATTGCTTCAGGGCGTACGCGGTGGCCATGTCCGAGAGAGTGGGCCCCGTGGCCCCCGGGCTCGGCGTCGGACCAATGATCCACTCCTGGTTGCTCTTGCCGTGGCAGTCGTAGAGCCCCACCACGGTGCCGTCGTTGCTGCCTTCCCCGAAGACGTCCATGCACTTGTTGTTGTTGACGTTCCGGATGACGTAGTAGCCGCCCCCGTTCTTCGACGGCTGCAGGTACCAGTTCTGCTTGCTGTTGTTCCGGTCGCAGTACACCGGCTCGACGAGGTGGTTGTTGTCGGTGTTGAAGTCGATGCACTTCTGCGTTCTGTCGTTGCGGATCAGGAAACTTCCGTCACCGTTGGGCAGGAAGCTCCAGTTCGCCATCGGGGTCTTGTTGATGACGATCTCGGTTCCGTAGTCTGCCGAGTCCTTCGCCAGATCCAGCGACGGCGCAAGGCCGTTGTCCGAGGTCAAGCGCGGCGAGAGGGACAGGCCCGCCGTGGCCGAGGTGTCCGCGTGGGCGGTTCCCGCGGTGAGTGGCGACAGTGCGACGGCGAGCACGGTGACGGCGACCGCAAGGGGTGCGGCCTTTGCGCGGTGGCCGTGTGGGGTCGGCTCAGTGATCATGGTTTTCCGTTCTCCTTCGGCAGCTCTTGCCTTGGGCCGAATTCGGTGACCGGCCCGTGGTGCCGCAGCAAGGTCCTCCGGGTGGTGAGGGGAAGCAAGGGAAGCACCTGATGTGCCGACTCGCGCACATGAAACGTGATCAGCCCTGCATCCACTCGCCTATCCCTGAATGCGGCCCTGCTGCGCGTGCCAAAGTACGGACCTCCACAGGGTGTTACATCCGTCAGCTGATGGAGGATTACGAGGGTCAGGCGGGCTTGAGGAGCTTGGCGATCTTGTCCCAGTCCTGGCGGGCGGCATAGGGGAAGAAGTTCCGCAGCAGGTGCACCACGCGGGTCTGCACGATCGTCCTCGGCCAGACCGTCTCCACCGCCTCGGGCCGGCCCTTGAGCCCGTCGCAGACGAGCATCTGGCGGGTTTCCGGGTATCGGGTGCGTCGCCCTCGCGGTCGCGTCATGATCCCCATCGAGCCGGTTCGCCGGCGGGAGGGACCGGAATGTTCAAGACGGGGGAGGCACAGCAGTGCGAGACCAGCTTCTCGGGGGTCGTTACCGGCTGGTGCAACAGCTCGGCGAAGGCGGAATGGGCCAAGTATGGGAGGCGCAGGACGAGACGCTGAGCCGGCCTGTCGCAGTCAAGGTGATCTCCCTGCTCGCCGGTGGCGGAAGCCGCGGCGACGAGGGACGCGCCAGGTTCCTGCGCGAGGCACGGATCACCGCCCGCCTGCAGCACCCCAACATCGTGACCATCCACGACCTCGGCGAGACCGGCACAGAGGGCAGCAGAGCCCCGTTCCTGGTGATGGAACTGGTCCGGGGCGAGGGCCTGGACGCGAAGCTGCGCCGAGGCGCCGTCACCCTGCCGGACGCTGCCCGATGGGGCGCGCAGATCTGCGACGCGCTGGCCGACGCGCACAACGCCGGAATCATGCACCGGGACATCAAACCGTCCAACATCCTCATCACGCCATCCGGCACCGTGAAGGTCCTCGACTTCGGCATCGCGCGGGCGGCCGACCCCTACGCGACTGCGGACCGTCTCACCCAGACCGGCTTCATCGTGGGCACACCCCCCTACATGGCCCCCGAACAAGCACGCGGCCTCCCGGAATTACGCAGCGACCTGTACGCGATCGGCTGCCTGCTCTTCGAACTGATCACAGGCCGACTGCCATTCCAGGCCCCCGACACCGTGGGCTACCTCACGGCACACCTCACCCAGGAACCCCCCACACCCAGCTCGGTGTCCGCGGACATCCCACCCGCCTGGGACGACCTCGTGCTGACCCTGCTGCACAAGGACCCCAGCCAGCGGTACCCGAACGCCGCCAACCTCTCCCATGCACTGCTACAACTCGACCGCGCACCCGAGCCCGAATCCCCAGCAGGCCACGAAGCCCGCAACATCCTGCTGGCCAGGATGGCCCGCTCGCTGAGTGCGTCACTCGCGCGCCGGGCGGCCCTCTCTCAGGACGCACGCGGGAATGACACCGTCCAGATGGCACAATCGCAGGTGAAGACGACGGTTCAGATGCCGCCCACCGCGCCACTCGCTTCCTTTGAGATGTCCTGGACCGGACAAGAGCCGCTGTCCGCCTATGCGGCCACACCACGCACGAAAGCTACCTGGTTCACAGCACTGCTTTCGTCTGCGATCGCGGTGGCCAGCTTTTACTTCCCGCTGCATCTAGGGCTCGTCACGCCGGGAGCTACTGACGGGCAGGATGGGTGGCTGGCCATCATGTCGGTCGGAGGCGGACTTGGCGGCGTGGTTGCGCTAGGGGCCACTGTCGGTGCGATCACGGAAACATTCGTGATCACCAAGCATGCGGGTGCGCGGAAAGCGAGATCCCAATGGGCGCTTCATATCGGTCCACGGGGGATCGCAACCGGAAGCGCCGCTGGACGGCGAGAGATCCCGTGGGACCAGATCCAGCGCGTCAGTATTGAGGAAATTCAGAGCTCATCACCATACCGGTACACCGGAATTCACATCGACCTGGAACCCGGCGCCAGCAGGCCGACCATGCTCCGACCGGCAGGGTGGCCCTATCCCCAACCGAACACAGTCAGAGCTCGCCCACGGGTCCCGGTTTGTGTCCTTGGCCCCCTGACGGAAAGGCAGCGGACAGAACTCATAGAGACCCTCACTGGATACGGCGGCCAACGGTTGGTCCCATCAGTTCACTTCACGACACTCCCCGTTGACCTTTGAAGAGCAGCCCCGGGATGCAGACGAATTCGGGAAACTGTGCAGGCGACTTCGGAAGCTGACAGGTGATGCAGGTACGGGTACGGGCAACCGGCCAGCAGGAGAGCCACCCGGGAGGCGCTCAGCCCACGAGCCGCTGCACCATGACTCACACCAGTTCGGGCTGCGGTTCGCGTCGCGGTTCCGGCAGATGCACCGACACGGCCTTCCGTTCCCACAGCTTGGTGGTCCGTACGTAGCCGTAGACCACTGAGGTCATCGCCAGAATGAGCAGCGGCCCGAACACCCATGGATATTCGGCCATCTCCATCGACAGGTAGCGATACGACGCCAGGAGCGCAGCGAAGACCGCGGTGCCGTAGGCGACCAGCTGGATTCCCGGCCGGTCCCAGCCGCGGTCGAGCGAGCGCAGCGCCGTCTCGATCGTGAGCGTGAACACCACACCGGCGACGATGTCCGCGCCGTAGTGGTAGCCGAAGCCCAGCGTTGCGCCGAGCGTGGCGATCAGCCAGAACGTGCCTGCGAATCGCAGAGCCCGCGGGCCCTTGCGGGAATGAATGAAGAGCGCGGTAGCCCACGCCGTGTGCAGACTGGGCATGCAATTGCGCGGGGTGGTCCTGTCGAAGAGCATCGGGTGCGGAGTACTGACCGGCGGCGGCGTGTCCGGCCACAGGTTGGCCACCGCCCAGTGCCCCCCGTCGGCACCGTAGGCGAAGATCGGTCCGACCACCGGGAAGAGCATGTAGATACCCGGCCCGAGCAGGCCGATGACCAGAAAGGTGCGCACCAGATGATGGCCCGGGAAGCGGCGCTCCACCGCCACTTTGCGTAGCTGGTACAGCGCGACGACGACCGCGGCCACCGCGAGCTGAATGTAGACCCACTCAAGAACGTGGAAGCCGATCGTGCCGGTGGCCGCGACGATCCGGCCCGCCACCCACGACGGGTTGCCCAACGCGTGATCGGCCGTCGCCACGTACTGGTCGAGCACCACCGGGCGGGTCTTCGACGTGAGCAGCAGCCAGGTGTAGCCGGTCTTGCGGCCGGCCACCAGCAGCAGGGCCAGTCCGACGCCTTTCAGCAGCAGGACACGCTCCCGGCCGGTGCAGCGCGTGACGGCGATGACGGCACAGGCCAAAGTCACCCACAACGCGCCGTTGCCGAACATCATCTCGGCGTCGACAGCCCACCGCACGAGCCAGAAGACGACGTCGATGCCGATCGCGGCGCCGACGGCGATGAACCGCTGCCGCCAGGTGAGCACCACCATCATCAACGCCATACTGGCGTACAACACCGTCCCCGACTGGGGGGCGAATATCACCTCTCGCGCCTGGATGGTGATCGGTCCCGGCACACCGTACCGGCGCGCGGCGATCTCCAGTGCGATGAGGAATCCGAGGGCCACCACACTCGCCGCGACCCACAGCAGGACGCGTGGTTGACGCCATGCAGCCAACCGAAGGCTGCCGTCTGTTCGCGAAAACCCTCGCGCTGTCCTAGATATCAATTTTTCAGCCGATTTTCCATATTTCAACGTGATCGTTGCGAGCTCGAACATGCTAGCGGAGGCGGTGGGTTTCACTGATCACGGGTACGTCGAATACAGCGATCGGCTCTGCGGGTGCCGGTAATTCATCCGTCCAGGTCGGGGTCCTGATCCCCACACTCCGACCGTGTCCGCTGATCGCGTCAGAGGCTTCGCCTGCACCTGGCATCAACGGCATCATGATCGGTCGTGCTGCAACGCCTGGCCCTGCTACTGGTACGCCCGGAGACGATCATGCAGTGGCACCGTGACGTACTCAAACGGCGCCATGCCGCAACCTGCAGACCCAAGCGACGCGGCCGCCCACCCACCGTCCGCTCAAGCCGACGCCTCCGGCCCACCCCAAGGCCCTCCGCAGCGCCCCTGCTACGCCAGTTCACTCAGCACATCGGTCCCTGGATCACCTGTGGTGACGGGTGCAGGGCTGCCCGTTGGCGAGGCGCTTGCGCCGGCACTCGTTGAAGGACTCGGGGTCGGCGTCGTCGGCGGCAAGGGCGGCTGGCTCGGCCGGCCGGAGGATGGGCTGGGGGTCGGCACGGCCTTCACCGGTGGCGAACTTACGGGCGCAGCGGACGCCTGCGGAGCAGGTGATTCCCGGTCCGTGGGCGTCGCGTCAGGGCGCCGAGTCACACCGTCATTCCGCTTGCGGGCCGCTCCTCTGCCCGGGTGTGTGGCCGGACGGTCCGGTGAGCGCGAGGCATTCGGGGGTCTACTGGTGTCGTGCCCTTGGGGCTCATCCGGGGATGCCGGCTCCGGGCTCGGTGCCGCTTGTGGGAGGCCTGCGGAGTGCTGGGGCACCAGCGACGCCGTTGCCAGGCCGCCGAGCACAGCGAAAGTGGCCGCGGCAAGAGTCCGAACGCCGTACCTCTTCCAGCGCGGCGGACCGTGGCGCCGGGCCTCGGGCAGGTCGGTGGCCGGAACTTGGGGAGTGACGAGGGAGGGACCGCGGCGGGGCTTGGCAGAGTCCGGCCCCTGGTCGAAGAGGACTTCCATCGCCGCCGTGTCGACCGCCGGAGCGTCGCCACCCCCATCGCTCAGCGGTGCCATGCCGTGGTCGTACGCCCCGCATTCCGGGCACGTCACAGCGCCGTTGAGGGTGCGGCGGCAGGGTATGCAGTAGTCCATGGGATCGACCGCTCAGTGGGACAGTCGCTGGAACGAAGCCTGGTTCCCTGACCCTGCCCGGCAACAGCCCTGTGTCGCAAAGCAGCGCTGAGCTTTGTGCAGCAGGATCCTTGGCATGTGCGAACCTCACTCACTCACCGGTCTACAGGTGGGCACCTGTTGTCGAGGTCTACGGGTGACGGCGTGCGAGTTGCTCATTCAACGGCTGAAACGTGAGGCAGGTAACTCCCGTAAATATTCTGTCTGTTCGCAAACTTGCCGCTGCTGGGGCGGGCTGAGGCCGCGCAGCAGGCTGGACCGCCGGCTCGTGCAGCTTCACCGCACAGGGGGCGCACGTGCGCCCCTCGCGCGCGGGAGAGTACGCACGCGCACGCCCGGCGCACTGAGTACGCTCTGTGCGCTCCCGTGCTCCCTGGGTTTCGAATAGCCGCCGGGCGGCGGGGCACCGGGTTCTAGGAAGTGACGAGATGTGTGCGGTGCAATGGGGCTCCGCGCACGCATGACTGGAGGCGACGGCGTTGATACGGGTACTGCTCGTGCACGACACCAGCCTGATGCGGTCGGCGCTGACCGCCCTGCTGGGGAAGGAGGGCGACCTCGAGGTCATTCCTTCCTCCTGGCGCACCGCAGCCGTACAAGCACAGTCACTGCGGCCCCACGTATGCGTCGTGGACATCGACTGCCCCGGCTCGGCCATGCTCGGCGCGGTGGCCGGACTCGCCCGGCGCATCACCAAGATGGGCGCCGCCCTGCTGGTCCTGGCGACCGACTCCCGGCCCGGTCTGTTGCGGCGCGCCTTCGACGCCGACGCACTCGGGTACGTCAGCAAGGACGGCGGCCCGCAGCGATTACTCGACGGCATCCGAAGAGTCGCCGCGGGCGAGCGTTTCGTCGACGAAGCGCTCGCCTTCGGCTTTCTCCAGGCCGCCGAAGTGCCGCTCACGCCACGCGAACTGAGCGTGCTGTGGCTGGCTGCCGAAGGCTCGACGGTGGCCGAGATCGCGCACAGTCTGCATCTGTCCAGGGGAACCGTCCGCAACTACATTTCCGCGATCACCCGCAAGACAGGGGCCCGCAACCGGGTGGACGCGATACGGATCTCGCAGCACGCGGGATGGGTCTGAGCACCGCGGCGCGGGTACGGGCGGGCGGGGGCCACGCGGGTGCCCGGACCGTGCGGGGGCCGGTCGGCCGAGCACCGGCAGTGTCGCCGACGGGTACAGCAGGGCGCTGGGGGGACTCCACCTTTGCGGCAGGGTGTCGCGATCGGCCGGCGCTCGGAGCGAAGACCTCCGAGGGGACGGTGCGTGAGCTGACGCGAGTGCGTCAGAAGGAGATGACGCTCTCGATCCGTGGGGGCGTTGGATGGGTGGTCAACCGGTGTGTCCACTCTTTGCCGTCGTGACGGTGTCGGCCGACCGAGCATCGGCCGACGCGGGCGGGCGGGAAGTCCGCAGCATCCGGCGTCGGCGGAAGGCGGTCGCGACAGCGGCTGCCTCACTTTCACGGACTCGGGTCTGTCGTCGACGGCTGTGACCGTCGCGGCAACGGTCACCCCGCGTGAGCGCAGGTCCTCCGCCGGCGTCGGCGAGGAAGGCCACCAGCACGGCGCTCAGGCGCCCGTGTCCTCCCAGTGCCCCACGAGGTCCCGGTACAGCTCCGAACGGGCCAGCAGCTCCTCGTGGGAGCCGGACTCGGCGTGTACGCCGTCCAGGACCAGGACCCGCGAGGCCCGGCGCGCGGACGTGAGGCGGTGGGCGATCACCATCAGGGTGCCGGGGCGTTCGGCGAAGGCGCGTTCGCCGCGGGCCTCGGCGGCCGCGTCCAGATGGCAGGTCACCTCGTCCAGCAGCACCAGCCGCGCGGGCGAGAGATAGGCGCGGGTCAGGGCGACGAGCTGCCGCTCTCCCTGGGACAGGGCGCCCGGGTGGACGGGTTGGTCAAGGCCACCGAGCCGGCCCACCACGTGCCCGAGGCCGATCGCCTCCACCGCGCTCTCCACGGCCGTGGACGGCGTGCCGTCGGGACACAGGTACAGCAGGTTCTCACGCAGGCTGCCGCTGAACACATAGGCCTCCTGCGGGATCAGGGCCCGTGCGTACGCGGACGCGTGCCCGTCGGGACGCCCCACCGGCACCCCGTCGAGCCGTATGTCCCCGCTGTCCGGCCGCAGCAGCCCGGCCACCAGCGCGAACAGCGTGGACTTGCCGATGCCGCTGGGTCCCACCACGGCGAGGTGCTCACCGGGCTCCACGACGAGATCGAGTCCCTCCACGACCGGCCGGGCGCCCAGGCCGTACGCGAACGACACCGAACGCAGCTCCACGCGCGGAGCGTGGGCTCGGGCCACCGCTCCGGCCGCCAGGGCCGCCGCCGGCGGCACGGGCCGCGGCGCACGCCCGTCGCCCACGTCGGCCCTGGCGTCGGGACGTCCGGCGAGATGGTCCAGGATCACGAGCAGCCGGGTACCGGCCGCCCCGAGCCCCGTCATCAGCGTGTGCAGGGCGGGCAGCAGGGCCTGGGTCAGATACGTGAGCGCCCCGAGCAGCGCCCCGGCGGTGATCCCCCGGTGGAGCAGCCAGGGCGCCGCGGCGAGGAGGAGGACGATCGGCAGCTGTGCGGACAGCGCGAGCGCGAGCGTGCGTACGGCGGCCCACCGGGCGAGCGACCGAGCGGCCCGGGTCTGGGCGTCGATCAGCTTCCCGGCCGCCGCGGCCGTCCGCTCCTCCGCGCCGCACGCCACGATGTCCCGCAGCCCCGGCGCGATGTCGCCGAACCGCTGGGCGAGTTCCTCGTCCGTACGCAGGAACTCAAGCTGCCGCGCGGCCATCGGGCCCAGCGCGGCGGCGAACAGCAGCAGACCGGCGGCCAGCGGCGGCAGCACGACCAGCAGCAGCGCGGGCGCGAGGGCCGCAAGACCCAGCAGAGCTCCCGCACAGGTGAAGACGAACGAGCGCAGGACGAGGACCAGTCCGGCAAAACCGTCCCGCGCCGCCTCCGTCTGGTGCGTCAGCCGGGACACCGCCGTGCGATCGTGCCCCGCGCCGGCACCCGACACCGCGTCGCACAGGGCGCCGGTCACGACCCGGCGCACCAGGCCGTCCCGCAGCGGTTCGACGAGGTCGGCGAGCCGTCGGAACATCCGCCCGGTGGCCAGCCCGCCCGCGACGACCGCCACCGCGGCGACCGCCAGCCAGGTCAGGCCCACCCCGGGCCGCCCGGCGAGAAAGCCGCGGTCCAGGGCCTGGGCGACGCCGTAGCCGCCGAGGAAGGTCTGACCGGATTCCAGCAGCGACCAGCCGGCGAGGCCCAGCAGCGCGCGGCGGCGCGGCGCGAGGAACGGGCCCGCCCGGGACAGCACCCGGCGCAGCGCCCCGCGTCGGCGGCTCGCGCCGGGGTGCCGCACCCGGACGGCGCCGGACGCCGCCCCGGAAGCCGCCGGAAGCACGGCCGCGCGCTCCGGTGCCCGTGTGCGCTCCCCGGCCGTCAACGTGCCCTGCCCCGAGGACCGTCGCCGCCTCCGTGACCGCCTCGGTGACCACCGCTGCCGCGGTGGCCTTCGCCGGGCTCCGTGGCGAACACGGCGCGGTACTCCGGCAGGGCCCACAGGGCGGCATGCGGCCCCACGGCCCTGATCCGGCCGGCGTCGAGCCAGGCCACCAGATCGGCGCGGGCCGCCGACGACGCCCGGTGGGCGATGACCAGCCGGGTACCGGGCCGGACGTCGTGCAGCAGGGCCCGCACGACCTGGCGCTCGGTCACGCTGTCCAGGCTGGACGTCGCGTCGTCCAGCACCAAGAGCCGTCCGGCGTGGGCGAACGCCCTTGCCAGACCGAGGCGTTGGGCCTCTCCCCCGGACAGCGGGGCGCCGCGGAGCGGGGTGGCGTAGCCGTCGGGCAGCCGCCGGATGAAAGGGTCTGCGCCCGCCGCCCGCGCGGCCTGCTCCACCTCGGCGCGGGCCGGTTCATACGGACCGAACGCGAGCGCCTCGCCCACCGTCGCGCCGAACAGCGCGGGCCGCTCGAAGGCGTACCCCACCTCGCGACGCAGGGCGGGCCGCTCGAGCTGGGACAGCGGTATGCCGTCCAGCAGCACCGTCCCGCCGTCAGGATCGGCGAGCCGGCCGGCAAGTTCGGCCAGGACCGTCTTGCCCGCCCCCGACCGGCCGACCACGGCCAGGGTCGCGCCGCCCGGCACGACCAGATCGACGTCGCGCAGCACCGGGCGCCCCTCGCGCACCACCGTGACCTGGCGGAACTCCAGCCGCCCGGGGCCGTCCGCGGGCGGTTTCCGATTCCCGTACGCCATGACGGGCGCGGTCCGCACGTCGGCGATTCGGCGTGCGGCGGCGCGGCTGCGCACGAGGGCGGCGAGCTGTCCGACGACAGCGCCGATCCCCGCGGCCAGCGCGGCGTAGCGTACGACGGCCAGCAGCTCGCCCACGCTCAGCTCCCCTGCCGCAAGGCGCAGTCCGCCGACCGCGAGCACGGTGGTCTCCAGCAGCGGCAGCAGGACCGCGCCACGGGCGACGGCCGTGCCGTACACCCGCCACACCTGCCGCCCGCGCAGGCCGAGTTCGGGCAGCGGTGCGAGGACCCGGGAGCGCTCCCGTTCCTGTGTGCCGGCCGCCGCGACGGTTCGCGCTCCGCCGAGCGCCTCCACGAGCCGGGCGGCGATCTCGCCCTGAACGCGCTGGTACCGGGCCACGGCCGTGGAGGTGTCGCGGGTGAACGCCCGCAGCAGCAGCACCAGCACCGGTGCTCCGGCGAGGAAGGCGGCCGCCGTCCAGGGGTCGATCAGCAGCAGCGCCACCAGTCCGCCGAGCGGGAGGACGAGGGCGGGCGCGGCGGCCGCGACGGTGGCCGGGGCCGCGGCGGCCTCGGCCACGTTCCCCGTCAGCCGGGTCACCAGGTCGCCGGGAGTGAAGCGGGCGGCCCCGCGGGGCCCGGCCGCGAGTACGTGCCGCAGGGCACGACGC
>NZ_JBSGZO010000290.1:0-3314 GCF_053611045.1 Streptomyces sp. NPDC054841
GGGGGGGGGGGGGGGGGCGGGGGGGGGGGCGGGGGGGGGGGGGGGGGGGGGGGGGGGGGGGGGGGGGGGGGGGGGGGGGGGGGGGGGGGGGGGGGGGGGGCCCGGGGGGCGGCCCCCCCCCCCCCACGACCGCTCGGACCTTCTCAGACCTTCACACCACCGCTCGGTCCTTCTCAGACCTTGACGGGCGTCTTCTCGTCCTCGTCGTCCCCACGCGGCGCCGGTACGTCGGCGGGAGCGTCGCCGGCCGGGGCGTGGTCGTCGACGAGGGTCTTCTCGTCGAACGGGATGCGGCCCGCGAGGACCTCGGAGACCCGGGCCTTGTCGATCTCCTTCGTCCAGGTACCGACGAGGACCGTCGCGACGGCGTTGCCCGCGAAGTTGGTGAGGGCGCGGGCCTCGCTCATGAAGCGGTCGATGCCGACGATGAGCCCGACGCCGTCGACCAGCTCGGGCCGGTGGGACTGGAGGCCGCCCGCCAGTGTGGCCAGACCTGCGCCCGTCACGCCCGCCGCACCCTTCGAGGCGATGATCATGAAGACCAGGAGCGAGATCTGCTCGGCGATCGAGAGCGGGTTGCCCATCGCCTCGGCCACGAAGAGCGAGGCCATCGTCAGGTAGATCGCGGTGCCGTCCAGGTTGAAGGAGTAACCGGTCGGCACGGTGATGCCGACGACGGGCTTGGAGACACCCAGGTGCTCCATCTTCGCGATGAGCCGCGGCAGCGCGGACTCCGACGAGGAGGTGGAGAGGATCAGCAGGAACTCGCGGCCCAGGTACTTCAGCAGGGCGATCAGGTTCACCCCGGCGACCAGCCGCAGCAGCGTCCCCAGGATGACGAAGACGAAGACCGCACACGTGATGTAGAAGCCGATCATGATGACCGCGAGCGACTTCAGCGCGTCGATTCCGGTCTCGCCGACCACCGCCGCGATCGCGCCGAACGCGCCCACCGGGGCCACCCACATGATCATCGCGAGGATGCGGAAGACCAGTCGCTGGATGTGCCCGACACCGCGCAGCACCGGCTCGCCGGCCTTGCCCATGGCCTGCAGCGCGAAGCCCGCGAGCAGCGCGACCAGCAGGGTCTGCAGCACCTCGCCCTCGGTGAAGGCGGAGACCAGGGTCTTCGGAATGATGCCGAGCAGGAAGTCGGCCGTGCCCTCACTGGCACCCGCCGCCTGCTTCTCGCCCGCGGCCTTCGCCGCCTCCGTGAGGTGCAGACCGGATCCCGGCTCCAGGATGTTGCCGACGACCAGGCCGATGGCGAGCGCCACCGTCGACATCACGAGGAAGTAGCCGAGAGCGAGGCCACCGACCGCGCCGACCTTGGCGGCCTTGCGGACCGAGCCGACGCCGAGCACGATCGTGCAGAAGATGATCGGCGAGATCATCATCTTGATCAGGTTCACGAAGCCGGTGCCCAGCGGCTTGAGCTCGACGGCGAAGTCAGGGGCGGCGAAGCCGACGATGATGCCGAGGACGACGGCACCGATGACGGCGAGATACAGATAGTGGGTGCGGTCCCGTCTTGCGGCTGCTGGTGGGGTTGCCACGGGGATTCCTCCTCGGCCTGACGAACATCCACGTCCCGGCGGATGTCCTCGATGCCGCGACTATTCATCAGCCTGTGACCCCGGTCACCCTTACGTACGTTTCGTTCACACGAAATCGGCCAGGCAGACTTACGGCATGCACATACCGCGCCTCCGCAGCCTCGCAGGCCAGCTCTTCGCCATGCAGGTCGTGCTGGTCGCCGCGATCGTGGCCGGATTCGCCTTCTTCACGTACGTCACCGACCGCACGCAGGCCGAGGAGACCGCGCGGCGGCAGACGGTGGCCATCGCGACGGCGGTGGCGGACTCGCCGTCGGTGGTGGCCGCGGTGCGGTCCGCCGACCCGTCGGCGGTGCTCCAGCCGTACACGGAGAGGCTGCGGAAGGACTCGGGCGTCGCCTTCGTGGTGATCATGCAGCCGGACGGGACGCGGTGGACGCACCCGGAGCCGGCCCAGATCGGCCGTACGTATCTGGGGCACATCGACGAGGCGCTGCGCGGGCGCACGTCCTCGGAGACGTACACGGGAGTGCTCGGTCCTTCGGTGCGCACGGTGGCGCCGGTGCGGGACGGTGGCCGGATCGTCGCGCTCGTGAGCGCGGGCATCACGATCGACAAGATCAGCGAGCAGGTGGGGAAGCAGGTCACCGCGCTGCTGGGGATGGCGGGCGCGGCGCTGGTGCTCGGCGGAGCCGGTACGTACGTGATCAACGCACGCCTGCGGCGGCACACGCACGGGATGAACGCGGCGGAGCTGAGCCATATGCACGACTACCACGAGGCGACGCTGCACGCGGTGCGCGAGGGGCTGCTGATGCTGGACGGACGGCGGCGGATCGCTCTGATCAACGACGGCGCCCGGGAGTTGCTCGGTCTTGACGCGGACGCGGTGGGCCGGCCGGTGGACGAGCTGGGCCTGCCGCCCGGGCTCACGGGCGCGCTGCTGGCGAGCGAACCGCGCGTGGACGATCTGCATCTGACCGCCGACCGGGTCCTCGTCGTCTCCACCCAGCCGGTGGTCGGCGGCGAGCGCCGGGGGACGGTCGTGACCCTGCGGGACCACACCGAACTCCAGGCCCTCACGGGCGAGCTGGACTCCGAACGCGGCTTCACCCAGGCTCTGCGCGCCCAGGCCCACGAGGCGGCGAACCGACTGCACACCGTGGTCTCCCTGATCGAGCTGGGCCGCGCGGACGAGGCCGTCGAATTCGCCACCGCCGAGCTCGAACTGGCCCAGGTCCTCACGGACCGCGTCGTGACCGCGGTCGGCGAACCGGTCCTGGCCGCGCTGCTTCTGGGCAAGGCGGCACAGGCCAACGAGAGCGGCGTGGAGCTCGTCCTCACGGAGGACAGCCGCATCGACGACAACGTCCTCCCGCCCTGGCTGCCGCCGCGCGACCTGGTCACCATCCTCGGCAACCTCATCGACAACGCGGTCGAGGCGGCATCGGCCGCGGCCGCCGAGGTGCCCCGCGCCCGCGCGGGAGAGAGCCGGCCCCGGGTCACCGTCACCGCCCGGACCGACGAGGGCGAGCTCGTCCTTCGCGTCGCGGACACCGGGCCCGGGGTGCGCCCTGGGGACGTGGAGGCCGTGTTCGAGCGCGGCTGGTCGACCCGGGGCCCCGGGCGAGGGCTCGGGCTCGCGCTGGTGCGGCAGACCGCGCACCGCAGGGGCGGGACGGTCGAGGTTACGCAAGGCCCGGACGACGGCGCCGAGTTCACGGTGCGACTGCCGTTGCGGGACGCGGAGGTGAACGC
>NZ_JBSGZO010000290.1:3413-11047 GCF_053611045.1 Streptomyces sp. NPDC054841
CATGAACCGGCCGGGCGTCCGGGGGTTGCCCCCGGAAAGACACAGCACGGTACGACCGCCGTTGCGCGACGCAGAGGTGAACGCATGAACCGGCCGGGCGTCCGGGGGTTGCCCCCGGAAAGACACAGCACGGTACGACCGCCGTTGCGCGACGCAGAGGTGAACGCATGAACCGGCCTCTCGGCCGCCGGGAAGGCCGCACCGGACGATCGTCGCTGTGCACCACGGAGGTGAGCCCATGACAGCACCAACACCCGCCGGGATCCGCGTACTCGTCGTCGAGGACGATCCCGTCGCCGCCGACGCGCACGCCCTGTACGTCGGGCGCGTGCCCGGGTTCACCGTCGCCGGGGTGGCACATTCGCGGGCAGAGGCGTACCGGCTGCTGGACCGGACGCCGGTGGAGCTGATCCTGCTCGACCTGTATCTGCCGGACGGGCACGGACTTCAGCTGCTGCGCTCCCTGCGCGCCGCCGGCCACTCCGCCGACGTCATCGCCGTCACCTCCGCCCGCGATCTGGCGATCGTCCGTGAGGGCGTGTCACTCGGCGTCGTCCAGTACGTCCTGAAGCCGTTCACCTTCGCCACCCTCCGCGACCGTCTCACCCGGTACGCCGAGTTCCGCGCATCCGCGGGCGAGGCGTCCGGCCAGGACGAGGTGGACCGGGCCCTTGCGACCCTCCGTACGCCGCAGCCCGCCGCGCTCCCCAAAGGCCTCAGCGCGCCCACGCTGGAGGCCGTGACCCGCACGCTGCGCGACACCCCCGTCGGGCTCACCGCGGCCGAGGCCGGAGCCGCGGTCGGGATCTCGCGGATCACCGCCCGCCGGTATCTGGAGCATCTGGTCACCGCGGGCCGGGCCGCGCGCAGCCCGCAGTACGGCCAGATCGGCCGGCCCGAGCTGCAGTATCGCTGGATCACTTCCGGCCGCTGAAGGCCGGACCGAAGGTACGGGCACACGTACGGGCAGCAGGTACGGACAGAACGTATGGGCCGTGTCCCGTCGGACGGAACCCATCGGGCGGAAACCCGTCGGACCGAATCCCGTCCGACGGAAATCCATCGGGCCGAAACCCATCGGACCGAAACCCATCGGACCGAATCCGGCCGAAAGTCCGGCCGAAAGCCCTTTCCGCGCACGGGCATTGACCTTGTTCGCGGGCCCGACCTACGGTCACCGGGCAGCCCCCCACGGCTGACAGAGGAGGTCGTGCCCGTGCGCCCCACCGCCCCACTGACACTCGCTCCCCCGGTCCTCGCCCTCGCCCTCGTCCTCACCGCCTGCGGCGGCGGCTCCGGTGCCGACGACGACAACACCGTCGAAGTCGTCTACAACCGCTCCACCGACAACAACATCCGCTTCAAGGACGCCTTCCTGCAGTCCGTGAAGAAGCAGTTCGAGAAGGCCCACCCGGGCAAGACCGTCAAGCTCATCCCGATCCAGGCGCCGGACAACGACTACGCCACCAAGGCGCAGCAGATGATGCGCTCCCCGAAGACCGCCCCCGATCTGGTCTACGAGGACACCTTCCGCATCAACTCCGACATCAAGGCCGGGTACTTGAAGCCCCTCGACGACTACCTCGCCAAGTGGGACACCTGGAACCAGTTCGTCGGCACGGCCCGCGCGGCCGCCAAGGCCGAGGACGGCAAGACCTACGGCGTCCCGGACGGCACCGACACCCGTGGCCTCTGGTTCAACAAGAAGATCTTCGCCAGGGCGGGGCTGCCGGCCGACTGGCGGCCGAAGAACTGGAACGACATCCTCGACGCGGCCCGCACGGTCAAGCGCAAGGTCCCCGGCGCCATCCCGCTCAACGTCTACACCGGCAAGAGTCCCGGCGAGGCGGCCGTGATGCAGGGCTTCGAGATGCTGCTGTACGGCACGGGCGCGGATCCGCTCTACGATCCGTCGGCCAAGAAGTGGGTCGCGGGCAGCAAGGGCTTCCAGGACGCGCTCGGATTCGTACGGACCGTTTACGGCGAGAAGCTCGGCCCGGACGTCTCGGACGCCCTCGACCCGAACATCGGCACCCGCGTCGCCACCGAGTTCTTCCCCGAGGGGAAGCTGGCGATCTCCCTCGACGGCTCCTGGATGGGCCAGAACTGGATCAACGAGGGGCCGAAGGAGTGGCCGGGCTGGGAGACGGATCTGGCGCAGGCCCCGATGCCGACGCAGAACGGGCAGCCGCCCGGCAGGGTCTCCATGTCCGGCGGCTGGACCTGGGCGATCCCGCAGAAGGCCAAGAACCCCGATCTGGCCTGGGAGTTCATCGAGACGCTGCAGACGAAGCAGAACGCGGTGCAGTGGGACGTGGTGGGCGCCCAGATCGCCGTGCGCAAGGACGTCGCCGCGGATCCGCGCTATCTGAAGTCCATGCCGGGCATCCGGTTCTTCACCCAGCTCGTCCCGTACACGCACTACCGGCCGGCGCTGCCCGTGTACCCCCAGGTCTCCACGGCCATCGGCGAGGCGATGGAGCAGGTGACGACCGGTGACGCGGCCCCGGCGGCCGCGGCGGAGGCGTACGACGAGCAGTTGAAGACGATCACCGACGGCGCGGTCGTGGAGAAGTGACGGGCGTGGCGGGCCGCGCGAGGGCGTGGCGGTGGCTGCCGCTGACCCCCGCCACACTGCTTCTGCTGCTGTTCCTCGCCGGGCCGATCGGCTACTGCGTGTGGATCGCGTTCACCGACACCCAGCTGACCGGCGCCTCCGGCTCGCACTTCGTCGGCCTGGACAACTTCCGCCGCGCCTTCGCCGACGACGGCTTCCGCAACGCGGTTTGGCTGACGCTCGTCTTCACCGTCGTCTCGGCGGTCCTCGGGCAGAACACCCTGGGACTGGCGCTGGCGGGGCTGATGCGGGCCGCGTCGGGGCCGGTGCGTACGCTCACGGGCGCGCTCGTCATCACCGCCTGGGTGCTGCCGGAGATCGTGGCGGCCTTCCTGCTGTACGCCTTCTTCCGCCGCGAGGGCACGCTGAACGCCGTGCTGGACTGGCTGCATCTGCCGTCCCAGAACTGGCTGTTCACGCTGCCGATCCTCGCCGTGTCGTTCGCCAACGTCTGGCGCGGGACCGCTTTCTCGATGCTGGTCTACTCGGCGGCGCTCGCCGAGATTCCGCGGGACATCAGCGAGGCCGCCGAGGTCGACGGCGCGGGCGGGGTGCGCCGGCTGCGGTACGTCACGCTGCCGATGATCCGCCGCTCCATCGGCACGACGCTGATGCTCAACACCCTGTCCACGCTCTCCGTCTTCGGTCTGATCTGGGCGATGACGCGCGGCGGACCGGGGAGCCGCAGCCAGACGCTGCCCGTGTTCATGTACGACCAGGCGTTCCTGAAGAGCCTGATCGGGTACGGGACGGCGGTGGCACTGCTGCTGCTCCTGGTCGGCTCGCTGTTCTCGGTCGTCTATCTGCGGCTGCTGAAGGTGGACGTCTGATGCGCCGCCGCACGCGGGCCCGCCTCGCCGCCGATGCCGCGCTGCTGCTCACCGCGGCTGGTTTCGCGCTGCCGCTGCTGTGGCTGGTGCTGGCGTCGGTGAACGCCGACGCCGATCTGCGGGTACGCGTCCCCGGGTCGGTCACCACGGAGCACTTCGACGCCGTACTCACCGACGAGATCACCTTCACGCCGATGCTCAACAGTCTGCTGCTGTGCGGCGGCGCGACCGTCGTCACCGTCGTCTGCGCGGCGCTCGCGGCGTATCCGCTCTCCCGCCACCGCTCCCGCTTCAACCGGCCGTTCCTGCTGACGATCCTCTTCACCACCTGTCTGCCGATCACGGCGGTGATGGTGCCGGTCTACGGCCTGTTCGTACAGGTCGAGCTGATCGACACGATGTACGGAACGGCACTGTTCCTCGCCGCGTCCCAACTGCCGTTCGCGATCTGGCTGATGAAGAACTTCATGGACGGCGTCCCGCTCGTCCTGGAGGAGGCGGCGTGGACGGACGGCGCGTCGACGGCCCAGACCCTGACCAGGGTCGTGCTGCCTCTGATGGGCCCGGGCGTCGCCGTCGTGTCGATCTACACGTTCATCATGCTCTGGGGGAACTTCTTCGTCCCGTTCATGCTGCTCCTCTCCCCCGAGCAGCTCCCCGCGTCGGTCTCCGTCTTCACCCTCTTCGGCAACTACGGATCGGTGGTCTACGGGCAGCTCGCGGCGTTCTCGATCCTCTACTCGCTGCCGGTGCTGATCCTCTACGTACTGATCGCACGCCGGCTCGGCGGGGGCTTCACGCTGGGTGGGGCGGTCAAGGGGTGACTGTGTGGTCGACGGGTGCCGCGCAGCCGTGGGCCTTCGCCGAGCGGGCGGCGAAGGCCTTCAGCGCCGAGCGGGCGTAGGGGGAGGTGGCGTTCTTTTCGACCGGGGAGGAACGCATCACGTACATCGCGCGCCCGGCGACCGAGGGACAGTCGGCAGTCATGACCAGCCCTTCCGGCCCCGTCGGGCGTTCCTCGACGCGGACGCGCATGTCCCGTGCGTACACGCCGTAGTACGCCCGCAGTTCGTACTCGGGCTCGATGGTGGTGGACGGCCCGGAGACGCCGCACTGCTCGAGCGGGGACGCACCGCGCGTGCTCTCCCAGCCAACGGAGCCGGTACGGGACGGTCCCGGCACTCCGGCGCAGGTGCCCTTGGCGGCGGAGAGCGGCACGTACTCCTCGGCGTTCACCGGGAGCGGGACGGTGTCGGGCCGGCTGCCCAGCGGGGCTCCGCAGTCCCAGCGGCCGGCTGCCTTGCGGGCCGTGGCCGTCGCGACCTGGGCGGCGCGGGTGCGGTCATGGGGGTTCTCGACGGTGGTTCCGTCGACCTCCACCGTGGCCGTCACCAGCAGGCTGCGGCGGGCGGCCGGGCATTCGAGGAGGACGGCAGTGGCGGACCACTTCTTCGCTCCGGGTTCGGCTCCGAAGAAGCCGTTCCAGCCGTGGCCGAGCGGCACGGGCCGGGGCGTCTGCGTGCCCCAGAAGATCCGGTCGTCGCGAGCCGCGACGGTGTCCCCGGTGTCCCCGGTGGCCGCGGTGGCCGAGGGAGTTGGTATGCCGTGGATGGTCACCTCCACCGAGCCGGGGTGGGTGGGGTGTCCGGCGTTGTACTCGACGACCCGGCTCACCTCGCAGCGGACGAAGAAGGGGCCATCGGCCGCGGCGTCACGGTCCTCCTCCCGAGTGCCGGCCTTGGCCTGGGCGAGGGGTCCGTCGCCGAGCACGGCCCTGGTCTCGTCCGCGGCGAGGACGCCGTCGCAGGCGCTGTCGAGGACGCGCTGCCCGGCCCAGCGGTCGTAACCGCCGCCGAGGGTGAGGTAGGCGGCGGCCACCGCCAGGAGCAGGGCCGCGGCGACGGTGGCGTAGGTCTTGACGGTCCGTGTCACGGTGAATGTCATCACCACACCTCGCCGAGGATGTCGGTGTCGCGACAGTGCGCCTTCTTCGGCCAGCCGTCCGGCGCGGCGAGGTAGCGGTCGAGGACGGCACGCGCGGCCCGGGAGATCTGCCGTCGTTCTGCGAGGGTGAGGGTGGCTGTGTGCCCGACCCCGAAGACGAGGTGCGGAGTGACCGAGATCCGGTGGTCGCTGCGGCCACCGTCGCAGATGGACCGGGCCCAGACTTCGACGTCCAGATCCTCGTTGGGGATCAGGGCGTTGCCCCGGCTGTCGGTCTGGCCGTTCCAGGGTCCCGGCGAGCCCGGTCTCGGGGCGGATGCGCCCACGGGCTCGGGCGGCATCAGCGCGGATCCGCTCTCGGCCTTCACGGCCTTGATCTCCGCATGGCCGGGATCGCGCCCGCTGCCCGTCCAGTGACTCTCACAGACACCTGAGCGCGTGCTGTAGCGGGGGTTGTTGGAGCCGTCCCAGCCGTCTGTCTCCGCGAATCCCTCGATCCTCAGCACCTCGGTGTCGAGCCAGGCGCAGAGGCTGGGCCCGTCCGGCGGGGTCCAGCGGTCGGTGGTCAGCCGGGCTGTGCCGCAGTGGTGGCGCTCGGCGATCCGGTTGGCGACGTCCACAGCCGTACCCGCCACGAGCAGCCGTTCCTGCTCGGTGAGCTCGTGCTCGCCGTCCGCCGGGAAGCCCACTTCGACGTGGAGATCCCGGCTGGGCCTGACCCGGCCGGGCAGTCCCTTCGGGCAGTCGAGCAGCAGCGACGCGATCGCCTCGGCGCCGTCGAGCCGGTCGTCGAGGTGCAGCGAGCCCTGGGCGTTCGGCGGCAGGCGGAAGGGGAACTCGCCGACCCTCTCGCCCGGTACTTCGGTCACCGGAGCGAGCAGCGCCTCGCCGCGGACCCGGACCTCGGCATCGGGCTCCCACTTCTCGGGGCCGCCGCCCCAGGACAGCCGGCAGTCCAGCAGCGCGCGGCTGTCCTGGTCCGGGTCGAGCAGCGTGCCGTACTCCGTCAGTACACCCGCCGAATCGTCCGGCAGAAAGCGGCCCAGCTCGGCCACCGGCAGCAGTCCGGCACAGGCGCGCTCCAGCTGGGCCCGGTTGTCGGAAAGCTGCCGGTCATGCAGCACGGCCAAGGCGACCGGCAGTCCGCCGGCGACGAGTGCCGCCAGCACGGTCAGCGCCACGGCCAGGCGTACCTTGCCCCGAGTCGCGAATCCCGGCACGTGTCTCCCCCTCCACGCAAAGATCCACTCCGGACGCTAGCAGACCCGCTACCGGGCGAAGCTACCCGCTGGTACGCTGCGGTCCGACCGCGCGGTACGCGCAAACTCCGACCGCGCCGGTACGCGAGCAGGCCCCCGTCGGAACGACGGAGCAAAGCGCCCACCCAATTCGGGCCTTCCTACAAGTTTTGGCCTTGGGTAAACGCACCGTAGTCAAAAGTGACCCTCCGCTTCTACGGTGTGCCCGTGCACTCCACCCCGCCCTTCAACGCCCCTGCCGCCCGCCGACTGCGCGAGGCGCTGGGGATGGCGCCCGGCCATGTCGCTTACGGACTTCAGGCCCAGTACGGACTCCAGGTCGCCCCGGACACGGTGGCCGCCTGGGAACGAGGGCTGCTCGCGCCGAGCTCCCAGGAACTCACCGCTCTCGCGGGGGTGCTGTGGTGCTCCCCCGCCGAGCTGCTCGGCGCACCCCAGACCCTTCGCGAGCACCGGATGTCCCGGGGCCTGGGCCCCGACGATCTGGCGCGCCGCGTGGGCATGGACACGTCCTCGTACCAGCGGATGGAGGACGGGAACCGCTGGCGCGGCAACGAGCGGCAGACCGCCGCGCTCGCCGAGGTCCTGGCACTGTCGCCGCGCGAGCTGCTGACGGCGACCGGCAGGAACGAGGAGCTGGCCGAGCTGCTGCGCAGTGCGGCGACGACGCGCTGGCAGGCGTACGTGCGTCCGGTGGCGAAGATGCTGCCGCTGCCCAAGCGGCACCTGGAAGACGTGCTGCAGGAGCTGCACCAGGAGTACCAGGCCCGCATGGTGGCGACGTCGAGCTGGGGCGCGTCGGGAGGCTCCGGCGAGGCGGGCAAGGAGTTCCTGGACCGGGTCGTCGACCACTTCTGGGCACTGACTCCCGGCTAGACGAGTAAGCCCTATCTCCCGTCTGCTCCGCGCCGCCCTCCGGGTGGACGGCGGCAGATAGGACTTACTCGTCCAGGCCCTGTCCGGGCGATCTTGTCGTGCCCGGAC
>NZ_JBSGZO010000291.1:0-11030 GCF_053611045.1 Streptomyces sp. NPDC054841
GTCGCGGCGCAGGAAGTAGCCCTCGGCGAACTGCCGGTAGGAACCGGTGTCGAAGGCGGCGTCGGTGACCGGGTAGAACAGCACCTGCTGGAGCAACGGCACATCGCCGCGCTCCTTGGCGAGGAGCGTGACGGCGGCGGTCATGTTGCCGCCCACCGAGTCCCCGGCCACCGCCAGTCGCGCACCGTCCAGGCCCTGGCCGGCTCCGTCCGTGACGATCCAGCGGGCCACGGCGTAGTTCTGCTCGATGGCGACCGGGTAGCGGGCCTCGGGTGACAGGTCGTACTCGGGGAACACCACCGCCGCCCCGGCGCCCATGGCCAGCTCACGCACCAGACGGTCATGGGTGTGGGCGTTGCCGAACACCCAGCCCGCACCGTGGATGTACAGGATCACGGGCAGGGCTCCCGCAGCCCCCACGGGCCGGACCACCCGCACCCGGACGGTACCGGTGGGACCGCCCTGTACGGTCACCCACTCCTCGTCCACCTCCGGCTTGGCGATCTCACCGGACTGCACCTCGTCGACGGCCTTGCGGCCCTCCGCCGGCGGCAGGTCGAACAGGAACGGCGGATTGGCCGTCGCCGCCGCGAACTCCGCGGCGGCGGGCTCCAGCACCGGGGCCTGCGGGGCATAGCTCTCCGACATTTCCGTACTCCCTCGTGAGCAGCCGGACATATGCACGCCTACCGACCCTACGATCGGAATCCGCTGCCCGCGCGCAGGCGGCTGTGCCCGCCGGGCCGCGTGCGCACGGGCCGGACCCGGTGGAGCACGTGCGCACGGGCCGGACCCGGTGGAGCATGAGAGGTGATGACCGGATCCGTGTCCCTGATGAATGAGAGCCCGGCGGACCCGTTCTCGTTGGGCAGCGCCGTCTCTCTCTTGCTCGACGGCCGCGGCTGGGTGGTGGGCTGGAGCGAACGCGCGCGCGAGCTGCTGGGATACACCGAGGAGGAGGCTCTCGGCCGGTCTGCCGCGGACCTTCTCGTGGATCCGCGAGATCGTGATCTCGTACGGGACGCGGCGGCGGCCTGTGTGCGGGACGGCCGCTGGTTCGGTGGTCTGCCCGTACGGGACCACAAGGACCGGCGGGCCGCCTTCGGCATCCGCGTCCACCGTGTGATCCGCGCCGGGCGTGCCGACGAGTGGTACGTGGAGGGCGCGCCGGCGGAGGAGATCGCCCAGTGGGAGATCGACCGGTCGGTCCTCGAGGGGCTGTTCCGCCGGTCGCCGATCGGCCTCGCCGTCCACGACCCCTCCCTGGCGGTCCTGCGGATCAACCGTGCGCTTGCACGCATCGGGCGGATCACGGGCGAGCAGGCGCGGGGGCACCGCATCGGAGACTTCCTGATCCCTCCTGACGCGGAGACGATCGAGGGCAGGCTGCAGCAGGTGCTGGAGACCGGCAGGCCGATGATCTTCACCGAGCAGTCGTGCCGGCTGCGCAGCGACCCGGGGCGGGAGCGGTACGTCGCCGTGTCCGCGTTCCGTATGGAGGATTCCACCGGCCGGACGCTGGGGGTGACGCAACTGGTCGAGGACGTCACCGACCGGCACCGGGCCCGGCGCCGGCTGGCGATGCTCAACGAGGCGAGTGCCCGGATCGGGACCACGCTGGACGTGACGACGACCGCGTCGGAGCTGGTGGATGTCGCGGTCCCCGGGCTCGCCGACGTGGTGACGGTCGATCTTCTCGACGCTGTCGCCCTGGGTGAGGAGCTGTTCCCCGACGGCGCCGGTCCCCTCCGCAGAGCCGCGCTCAAGTCGGTCGCGCCGGCCCCGGAGCTGGTGATGTTCCCGGTGGGGACCCTGCGAACGTTCCCTCCGAACACACCGCAGGCCCGCTGTCTGATCACCCGTCGCCCTGTTCTGGTGGCCCGTCTCGATCCGGCGAACCCCGTGGCGGGCCTGGGCCTGGACCAGGTGCGGTCGGAACAGACGCGCAGGCTGGGAGTCCACTCCCTGATGGTCGTTCCGCTGACCGCCCGCGGGCTCGTGCTGGGGCTCGTCTGCCTGTGGCGGTACAAGGTGCCCGAGCCGTTCGAGGAAGACGATCTCACTCTGGCGAGTGAATTCGCCGCCCGTGCCGCGGTCTCCATCGACAATGCCCGCCGCTACACGCAGCAGCACCGCACCGCGCTGGCGCTGCAACGCCGTCTGCTGCCGCACTCGTTCCCGCGGCATCCGGCGGTTCGCGTCTCCCACCGGTATCTGCCGGCGGGCGGCGCCGCCGGAGTCGGCGGGGACTGGTTCGACGTGATACCGCTCTCGGGTGCCCGTGTCGCGCTGGTCGTCGGGGACGTCGTCGGTCATGGCATCAACGCCGCGGCGACGATGGGCCGGCTGCGTACCGCCGTACATACGCTGGCCGATCTCGATCTGGAACCCGACGAGGTGCTCTCGCACCTCGACGACCTGGTCACGCGGCTGGCCGGCGAACAGGAGTCGGGGGACGAGGGCTCGTCCGGCGATCAGGTGGTGGGCGCCACCTGCCTGTACGCCGTGTACGACCCGGTGTCCCGCCACTGCTCCCTGGCTCGCGCGGGGCATCCCCCTCCGGTGGTGGTGACACCCGACGGGGACGCGAGCCTCCCCGACCTCCCGGCCGGGCCGCCGCTGGGGCTGGGCGGACTGCCGTTCGAAGCCGCGGAGCTGGAGCTCGCCGAGCACAGCGTGATGGCCCTCTACACGAACGGGCTCATCGAGGGCGACGACCGTGACGTCGATGCCGGGCTGGACCGGCTCTGCGCGGCGCTCGCGGGACCGGCCAGGTCGCTGGAGGAGGCCTCGCAGGACGTGGTCGACGCGCTGCTGCCGGTCCGGCCCACCGACGATGTCGCCCTGCTCCTGGCCCGGACCCGGACCCTGGCGCCGGAGCAGGTCGCGTCCTGGGAGCTGCCCGCGGAGCCCACCGCACCGGCCCGTGCCCGGGGGCTGATCGAACGGCAGCTCACCGAGTGGGGACTGGACGAGATGATCTTCACGACGGAGCTGATCGTGAGCGAGCTCGTCACCAACGCCTACCGCTACGCCGGCGGGCCCGTGACCCTGCGCCTCATCAATCTGCACCGGCTGATCTGCGAGGTTTCCGATCCCAGTAGCACCTCCCCCCATCTGCGCCGCGCGCGCAGCACCGACGAGGGCGGCCGGGGACTGCTGCTCGTGGCCCAGCTGACGGCGCGCTGGGGCACGCGGCACGCGCGCGGAGGCAAGACCGTCTGGACCGAGCAGGAGCTGCCCATGCCCGCCGTCGGACGCCGGCCGGGCTGAGCGTGTGTGCCCGGCACCGCCGGCCGGGCCGGGCGTGCGTGCCGGCACCGCCGGCCGGGTCGTGCGGATGCGGGGCGGGAAGTGCGCGGATGCGGGGCAGGAGCTGCGCGGATCTGGGGGCGGGGGGACGATGGAGAGCGCCCAGGTTTCCGGCGGTGTGGGCGTGGCCTGGACGCGTACGCCGTCACGGCGGCGGGAGGAGCGGCTGCGGATGGGTGGCACCGAAGCGTTCTCCGGTGACCTGGTGCCGAACGCGGAGCTCGGGCCCGCTCCGCCGGGCGGGCTGCTCGACGTGCTCGGAATGGCGGCCGTGGTGCTCGACGCGGACGGGCGGATCGCACTGTGGAGCCGGCAGGCCGAGGAGCTGCTGGGATACGCCCCCGAGGAGGCGCTGGGCCAGTACGCGGTCCAGTTGCTGGTCGCCGAGGAGCACTTCGACCTCGTGCTCCAGCTGTTCGCCGACGTGATGGAGAGCGGCGAGAGCTGGGCAGGAGTCTTCCCCGTGCGGCACAAGGACGGCGGCATGCGGCGCCTTGAGATGCGCAACATGCGTCTGCAGGACGAGCACGGCGATTACTACGCCCTCGGCCTGGCCACCGACCAGGCGACGCTGCGCCAGGTGGAGCGGGACCTGGCGCTGTCCGTGCGGCTCGTGGACCAGTCCCCGATCGGCCTCGCCGTCCTGGACTCCGGTCTGCGCTTCATCACCGTCAACCCGGCGCTGGAGCGTGTCAGCGGCATCCCGGCGTCACGGCATGTGGGCCGGCGCGTGGGCGAGACCCTGCCGTTCGTGGACGCCGACAGGATCGAGGCCGCCATGCGCCGGGTCCTGGAGACGGGTACGCCGCTGGTGGACCGCCGGGTGCTCGGCCACCCGTCCGCCCGTAACACCGAGCGGGCCTGGTCCCTGTCCCTGTACCGGCTGGAGGATCCCGGCGGGCGGATTCTGGGGCTGGCGGCCTCGGTCGTGGATGTCACGGACCGGCACCAGGCGTCCCGGGAGGCGGAGCGTGCCAGGCACCGCCTCACCATGGTGGCGGATGCCTCGGTGCGTATCGGTACCACGCTGGACCTGTGGCAGACCGCCCGGGAACTGGCCGACGTCGCCGTACCCGAGCTCGCCGACGTCGCGGCGGTGGACGTGCTGGACTCCGCCGTGGAGGGCCGCCGTGAAACGGTGCCGGCGGGCGGTCCGGCGGTCTTCCGCGCCCTGGCCGTCGCCGCGGCCTATCCCACTCCCGCGGTCCGGGCGGCCGACCCTCCCGGCGAACTCGCCCACTACGACGCCGACCGGCTGGTCACCCGGTGTGTGCAGACCGGGGAGCCGGTCATCGTGCCCCAGGTGACCGAGGCGGATCTGCCGGGCATCGCGCGCGACGCCGACTCGGCCGGGCTACTGGGCGAGGCCGGTGTGCATTCCTATCTGGCCGTGCCGTTGACCGCCCGGGGTGAGGTGCTCGGCGTGCTGGATCTCAAGCGTTCCCGCAATCCTCTCCCCTTCGACTCCGACGACGTCCTGCTCGCCACCGAACTGGCGGCCCGGGCCGCGGTGTGCATCGACAACGCCCGCTGGTACCAGCAGCAGCGCAACGCCGCCCTCGCCCTCCAGCGCAGCCTGCTGCCCCGGCATCCGCCGTATCTGGCCGGCCTGGAAGTCGCCTCCCGCTACCAGCCGGCCGGGGCCGTCAGCGAGGTCGGCGGCGACTGGTTCGACGTCCTCCCGCTGAGCGGCGACAAGACGGCGCTGGTGGTGGGCGATGTCATGGGCAGCGGCATCAACGCTGCCACGGCGATGGGGCGACTGCGCACCGCCACCCAGACCCTGACCGCGCTCGGCCTGGACCCCGAGCGGGTGCTGCACCATCTCGATGTGATCACGGGCGGGCTGGAGCCCTACATCGCCACGTGTCTGTATGTGCTCTACGACCCCCACGAGGGGCAGTGCACCATTTCCACGGCCGGTCATCTGCCCCCGGTGCTGCTGCGGTCGGGCCGCCCGCCGCTGCTGCTCGATCTGCCCAGCGGGGTCCCGCTCGGCGTCGGCGGCGTCCCCTTCCGTTCCGTCACCATCGCCCTCTCCCCCGGCGACACGCTCGTGCTCTACACCGACGGGCTGGTGGAGACCCGGACCGACGACATCGACACCCGACTGAATGTGCTGCTCACCCTGCTTTCGGATCCGCCCGCCGGGCTGGAGGAGACCTGCGACCTGCTTCTCGACGCACTGCGCGGCGACACCTGGTGCGACGACGTGGCCCTGCTCATCGCCCGCGTCCGCGAGTGACAGCGGCGGGCGGCGCCTGCTGGACGGCGGTCGCCCGGCTGGTGGCTGCCGCCACCTGCGGCGGGTACGGGCTGCACGGCTGATGCCACGTGCGAGCGGCGCGCCGCCCCCGGGGGAACTGCGCGTCGCTCGCCCGGCACGGCCCGGCGGTGGTGGCGGCGGTGACGGTGGTGGCGGTGATGTCGTTCAGTTCGTGGACTTTCCGGTGAGATGCGCGAAGACGTCGTCGAGGGTGGGCCTGCGCAACGCGAAGTCGGCGACCCCGATGCCCGCGTCCCGGAGCGCGGCGGCCACTTCGGCGATGTCGCTCAGACCGTCGTCCATCTGGATGGCCAGACGGCCCCGTTCCGCGTCCACGGCGGGCTCGGTGGCGAGGACCGGCCTGAGGGTGGCCAGCGCCGCGCCCATGTCGGCCGGCGTCGCCACGGACAGTTCGAGCCAGTCACGGCCGACCTTGCGTTTCAGTTGGTCGGGGGTGCCGTCGGCGATCACCCGGCCGGAGTCGATGACCACGATCTGGTCGGCCAGGTGGTCGGCCTCTTCCAGGTACTGCGTCGTCAGCAGCACGGTCACACCGTCGTCGACGAGTTCCCGGACGAGATCCCACAGCGCCGTCCGGCTCACCGGATCGAGACCCGTCGTCGGCTCGTCGAGGAACAGCACCGGCGGCGAGGTGACGAGACAGCTGGCGAGATCCAGGCGCCGCCGCATGCCTCCGGAGTAGGTGCGTACGGCACGGTGCGCGACGCGCGACAGGTTGAAGCGCGCCAGCAGTTCGTCCGCGCGCCGCCGTGCGTTACGCCTGCCGAGGTGCAGCAGCGTCCCGAGGAGGACGAGGTTCTCCCGCCCGCTGAGGACCTCGTCCACGGCGGCGTACTGACCGGCGAGGCCGATCCGCCGCCGCACCTCGCGCGGCTGCCGGACGATGTCGAATCCGGCCACCTCCGCGTGGCCGCCGTCCGGCTCGACCAGTGTCGTCAGGATCTGCACGGTGGTCGTCTTTCCGGCGCCGTTCGGGCCGAGCAGACCGAGCACCGAGCCGGCCCGCACGCTCAGGTCGATCCCGGTGAGCGCTTCGACGCCCCGGTAGCGTTTGCACAGGCCTTCCGCGCGTATTGCCATGTCCACCGTGGTGCTCCCGGTCAGCGAACGGGATTCGCGGCGTGCTCCCGCAGACTGCGGGGGCGCATGTCCGTCCAGTGCTGCTCCACGTACGACAGTGCCTCGTCGCGGGAGCTCTCGCCCTGGGCCACGGTCCAGCCGGACGGCGGCTGCGTGAACGAGGGCCAGATGCAGTACTGGGACTCGTCGTTCACCAGCACGAGGAACGTACCGTCCTGGTCGTCGAAGGGGTTCGTCATGTCGTCACTCCCGATCTCTGGTCGCCACTACTGCTGGCTCTCTGGTCGCCACTGCTGCCCGTCGACTGTGGCATTGCTCGCTGACACCGTGCTGACGTGCGGTTCCCGCGTGGGAGGTCGCCGGCCCGACCCGTTCCGCGCAGGCGGTTCGGATCATGTGGCCGCGGTCCGGTAGCGGCGCAGGCTCAGCAGGACGGTGACCACGAAGACGACGCCGAGCGAGACGACGATCGCCAGGGACGCGTGCTCGCCGGGGAAGCCTCCACCGGTGGCCACCGGATTGCCCCACAGCCGCCGTAGCGCGGTGACCACGGCACTGACCGGATTCCACTCCGCAACCGGCCGCAGCCAGCCGGGCAGTCGGTCGACGGACTGGAAGGTGTTGGACAGGAAGGTGAACAGGACCGTGGCGAGCCCGGCGACGACGTTGATCGTCTCCAGATTGCGGGAGAACATCCCGAGCATCACGCCGACCCACAGCATCGTGTACATGAACACGGCGAGCACGGCGAAGCCCGCGAGTACGGAGAGCGCCCCGCCGTGCGGCCGCCAGCCGAACAGCAGCCCGAAGCCGGTGACCACGGCCAGACCGATCATTCCGACGATCAGGTCGCCGAGTGTGTGTCCGATCAGGACCGCGGACCGGGAAATCGGCAGGCTGCGGAATCTGTCGACGAGCCCGCCGCGCAGATCCATCGCGATGGCCACCGCCGTCGGGCCGATGCCGGCGAGCCCGACCTGCGCCGCCACACCGGCGAATATGTACTCCTGGTAGCTGCCCTGGCCGGAGATCGACAGTGAGCCCTGGAACAGGTAGCCGAGTACGACCAGGGAGACGAGCGGGTTCATCACGATGCCGATGAGCCGGCCCGGCGCCCTGCGCAGGCGCCGCAGCCTCCTGCCCGCCACGGCGAAGGACTCGACGAGCAGCGCCCCGGCCGCCGCGGGCTGCCGTGTGCCGGTGAGGGTCACCATGACCGACCGCCGTTCTGCTCGTCGTCGAGGCGGCTGAGCTCGGCCTCGACCAACCGCCCGACGGCGGCCTGTGGTTCGGGATGCATCAGGTACTCGTGGCCGCAGGCGATCCGGTGGACTCGCAGTTGGCCGTCCACATGCGGCTTCCACCGGCCGGTCTGGTCGGCGAGTTCGTCCGGTGTCCACTCCTCGGTCGCCGTGAACAGGTGCATGTCCCCGGTGAAGAGGCCCGCCTCGAACCGTTCCATCAGCCGGCCGTGGACCCGGGACATCCGGAGCAGGTTGAGCATCCCCCGCTCGCCGAGTTCGGCCAGCGGATGGTTCTCGCGCCGGAGCACATCGACGAGTTCGGCCGGTGTCACCCGGAGACCGGCGAACTCGGCCCGGCCGTGGCCGAGCGTCTCCATCGCGCGGAGCAGCAGCTCCTGGTCGTCCTGATCGTCGTCGTCCCGTCCCGTACGGCCGAGGTAGCCGTCCAGGTTGGCGAGGAAGTCGACCTGCTCCCCCGCCTCCTGCAACTGGACCGCGATCTCGTGGGCGAGCACTCCGCCGTACGACCAGCCGAGGAGACGGTACGGGCCGTTCGGCCGCAGCCGCCGGATCTCGCGGATGTAGTCGGCGGCGACCTCACGGATGTCGCCGGGCAGCGCGGCGGCACCGCTGATGGCCGGGGACTGAAGGCCGTACAGCGGGTAGCGCCGGTCGAGATGCCGGGCGAGACCGACGTACGGCAGGCTGAAGCCGAGCCCGCTGTGCACGAAGAACAGGGGGACCGCCTCACCGCTCGGCCGGATCGGCAGCACCGCGGCGAACGGGCCGAGGTCCGCCTCCGTGTCCGTCCCCGTGCCCGGCTGCTGCGGCTGTGCCCTGGTCGCCAGCTCGGCGACCGTCCGGTGCAGGACGACGTCCGCGACGGCCAGCCGCAGACCTGCCGCCTGCGCCCTGCTGACCAGCCTGACCGCGAGGAGGGAGTGTCCGCCCAGGTCGAAGAAGCTGTCGTCGATGCCGGTCCGCGACAGGCCCAGGACCTCCGCGAACAGTCCGCACAGGACTTCCTCGACCGGGTTGCGCGGCTCGCGGGAGGACACCACGGCCGCGAAGTCCGGTGCCGGCAGAGCCTTGCGGTCCACCTTTCCGCTCGGTGTCAGCGGCAGCGACTCCAGCACCATCACCGACGGCACCATGTACTCCGGCAGCCGCTCCGCGACGAACTCCCGTACCGCGAGGGGATCGACGTCGTCCCCGGCGGATGCGGGCATCACATAGCCCACCAGCGCCTGACCGCCCGGACCGTCGGCTCGCGCGGTCACCACGGCCTGGCCCACGGAAAGGTGCGCCGCCAGCGCCGCCTCGACCTCGCCGAGTTCGACCCGGAACCCACGGACCTTCACCTGCTCATCGGCCCGCCCGAGGAACACCAACTGCCCGTCGGCGGTCCACCGGACCACATCCCCGGTCCGGTACATCCGCTCCCCGGACCCGAACGGGCACGCCACGAACCGCGACGCCGTCAGCCCGGCCCGGCCCACATACCCACGCGCCAGACCCGCACCCGACAGATACAGGTCACCCGCCACACCCGGGGCCACCGGACGCAACCGCTCGTCCAGCACGAACACCCGCGTGTTCCGGATCGGGCGGCCCAGCGTCGGTGTCCCCTCGCCCGAGAGGACGGCGGCCGTCGACCAGATCGTGGTCTCGGTCGGGCCGTACAGGTTGGTCACCTCACGGGCGCGTGCGGCCAGGGCAGCGGCCAGAGCGGCCGACACCGCTTCGCCACCGACGAGGACGCGCAGCCCCCGCACCGCTTCGGGATCGCGGACCAGCAGTTCCTGCCACAGCGCCGGTGTCGCCTGCATGACCGTGACACCGGCCCGCTCGATGACATCGACCAGGGCGGCCGGATCGAGCACCACATCGCCCTTCCCGACCACGACGCCGGCTCCCGACAGCAGGGGTACGTAGACCTCCAGGGCCGCGATGTCGAAGGACCACGTGGTGACGGCCAGCAGCCGGTCGTCCGGCCGCAGCGAGAACCGCTCGCACATGGCCAGCAGGAAGTTCATCAGCGACCGGTGCTCGATCATGACGCCCTTGGGACGTCCCGTGGAGCCGGACGTGTAGAGCACGTACGCCGGGTGCCGGTCCAGGAGCGGAGCCGCCCGGTCGTGGTCGGCCAGGTCGGATTCCGCCTGGCCGGCCACGGCAGCGGCCACTTCGGCGTCGTCGAGGACCACTTGGCGTATGCCGGTGGCCGGCAGCGCCGCGGCGATGGCCGCGTCGGTCAGGAGCAGTACGGGATCGGCGTCGTCGAGAACGAACCGGATCCGGTCGGCCGGGTGGGCGGGGTCGACCGGCAGGTAGGCGGCGCCGCTCTTCAGTACGGCGAGCAGCGCGACGAGCATCTCCGCCGACCGCGGCAGGGACAGTGCCACCAGCCGTTCCGGCCCGGCGCCGAGCGCGACCAGGTACCGGGCGAGCCGGTTGGCCCGCGCGTTCAGCTCGGCGTAGGACAGCTCCGTGTCACCGGCGAGCACCGCGAGTGCGTCCGGGGTGCGCGCGGCACGCTCCTGGAACGTCTGTGTCAGGGTCTCGGCCGGCACCGGCCGATCGGTGTCGTTCCACTCCACGAGCACCTGGTGGCGCTCCGGTTCGGACAGCACCTCCAGCCGGCCCAGCGGCAGGTCGGGATCCTGCGCGGCCTGCTCCAGGACGCGCACCAGACGGGCCGCCAGCGACTGCGCGGTCGTCTCGTCGAACACGTCCGCGCTGTACTCCAGCACGCCGATGATGCCGGCCGGGGAGTCGTCGTCGGAGCGGTGTTCGGAGACGGTCAGGGACAGGTCGAACTTGGCCGTGTCGATCCCTACCGGCTCTGCGTCCGGCCGGATCCCGGGAAGGCTCAGCGTGGCCTGTGCGTTGTTCTGCAGCGCCAGCATCACCTGGAACAGCGGATTGCGTCCCATCGACCGCTGCGGGTCGAGTACCTCGACCAGCCGCTCGAAGGGCACGTCCTGGTTCTCGAAGGCCGCGAGCGCGGTTTCCCGTGCCCGTCCGAGGAGTTCGCGGAAGGTCGGATCGCCCGACACGTCCGTGCGCAGGACCAGCGTGTTCATGAAGCACCCCACCAGCTCGTG
>NZ_JBSGZO010000292.1:0-11030 GCF_053611045.1 Streptomyces sp. NPDC054841
GCTTCCTCCTGGACGGTGAGCTGACCACGGCCGGCCGCCATCCGCAGAGCGACATCTTCCTCGACGACTTCACCGTGTCCCGGCGTCATGTGGAGTTCCGCAGGGCCGCCGACGGCAGCTTCACCGTCACGGATGTCGGCAGTCTCAACGGCACCTACGTCAACCGGGAGCCGATCGACTCGGTCGTCCTCGCGAACGGTGACGAGGTTCAGATCGGTAAGTACAGGCTGGTCTTCTACTCGAGCCAGCGGGGCGTGTGACCCTCAGGGAAATCCATGCTGCGAACTCCGACGGGCGGTGCCGGTCACGGCACCGCCGGTGGTGACAGGCTGGTCAGCATCGGGTCGGTGCTGAACCAGCTGCGTGACGAGTTTCCCGAGGTCACGATCTCCAAGATCCGTTTCCTGGAGGCCGAGGGACTGGTCGAGCCGCGGCGCACCCCTTCCGGCTATCGAAAGTTCAGCCCGGAGGACGTCGAGCGCCTGGCGCAGGTGCTGCGCATGCAGCGGGATCACTATCTTCCCCTGAAGGTCATCCGGGAGCATCTCGATGCCCTGGGCCGTGGTGAGCAGGTCCCGCTGACACCCCAGGGCGCGGGCCGGGACCTGCCCCCGGCCGGGGACCCGGAGCCGGACCGCCCCACGGCCGCGCGGGTGGGCCGGGCCGAGCTGCTCGCCGCCGCGGAGGTGACCGAGGCGGAGCTCGACGAGTGGGAGTCGTACGGACTCATCACTCCGGCGGCGGACGGCGGTTACGACGCCGAATCCGTGACGGTCGCCAAACTGATCGCGGATCTGGGGAGATTCGGTCTGGAACCCAGGCACCTGCGTGCCATGAAGGCTGCCGCGGACCGCGAGGCCGGTCTGGTCGAACAAGTGGTCGCCCCACTGCGCCGGCACCGCAATCCGCAGACCAGGGCCCATGCCGAGGCGACCACGAAGGAGCTGGCGGCGCTGTCCGTGCGGCTCCACACGGCCCTGATGCAGACGGCACTGGGTGTCCGCCTGCACTGAGGTTGCACTGAGCTTGTCCTGATCTTGGGGCGGCCCGACTACCCAAACCTGCCGGGCACGTCCTAGGGTTGCTGTGTGAACGAGCTCGACGTTGTGGGTGTCCGGGTGGAAATGCCCTCCAACCAGCCGATCGTGCTCCTGCGTGAAGTGGGAGGCGACCGGTACCTCCCCATCTGGATCGGCCCCGGGGAGGCGACCGCGATTGCCTTCGCGCAGCAGGGCATGGCCCCCGCCAGGCCGCTGACCCACGACCTCTTCAAGGACGTGCTGGAGGCCGTCGGGCAGGAACTCACCGAGGTCCGGATCACGGACCTGCGTGAGGGCGTGTTCTACGCGGAGCTGGTCTTCGCCAGCGGGGTCGAGGTGAGCGCCCGGCCGTCCGACGCCATAGCACTCGCGCTGCGCACCGGTACACCCATCTACGGCAGTGACGGGGTACTGGACGACGCGGGCATCGCGATCCCGGACGAGCAGGAGGACGAGGTGGAGAAGTTCCGCGAGTTCCTCGACCAGATCTCGCCCGAGGACTTCGGCTCCAGCAGCCAGTGACCTTGCACCGTCGGCTCGCACCGGCTTGCGCGGGCGCATTCGGAAAGCCGTTCCCCGGACCGGGGCACGGAAAACCACTCTCAGGGTGATTATCACTCGGCGTGCCGAGTGTGGCGATCGTTGACGCACCCCGAGCGACTGCCTACCGTCGAGATGGCAGGTCAAGGACGGAGGTCGGCGTGAGAAGCAGCGGCGACGGTACGGCGGCAGGTTCCCTCGGACACACTCCGATGGAGGGCGGGGCGTATCAGGTTCACGGCAGTGCGACGGCCGACCCGACGACAGAGACCATCGGCTACCGGGGGCCGACCGCGTGCGCGGCGGCGGGGATCACCTACCGGCAGCTCGACTACTGGGCACGGACCGGCCTGGTGGAGCCGAGCGTGCGGCCGGCGTACGGATCGGGCACCCAGCGGCTCTACAGCTTCCGGGACGTCGTCGTCCTGAAGATCGTGAAGCGTTTCCTGGACACGGGCGTCGCGCTGCAGAACATCCGGGCCGCGGTGCAGCACCTGCGGGCCCGCGGCTTCGCGGATCTGGAGCGGATGACGCTCATGAGCGACGGCGCGACCGTGTACGAATGCTCCTCGCCCGACGAGGTCGTGGACCTGCTCCAGGGCGGCCAGGGCGTCTTCGGGATCGCCGTCGGCGTGGTGTGGCGGGACGTCGAGGCGGCGCTGTCGCAGCTGCACGGCGAGCGCATCGACACCGGTGAGACGCTGATCGGCCACGATCCGAGCGACGAGCTGGCCAGACGCCGCCGCGAGCGGGCGGGCTGAACCGTGCGGGGCCCGGCGCCCCGCAGAGGCTCATGGCGCGGCTCGTACGCCTGTACGGCCGATTGTCAGTGGCATAGGGCAGCATCAGAGCTGTGAGACCCGCGCCGACCATTCTGCATCTGGACATGGATGCGTTCTTCGCCGCTGCCGAGCAGGCGGCGAAGCCCAGTCTGCGCGGAAAACCGGTGATCGTCGGCGGGCTGGGGCCGCGTGGCGTGGTGGCCACCGCGTCGTACGAGGCGAGACGGTTCGGGGTGCATTCGGCGATGCCGATGGCGCAGGCCCGGCGGCTGTGTCCGAACGCCGCGTATCTGGTGCCGCGGTTCTCGCTCTACCGGTCGGTGAGCGACCAGGTGATGGAGCTGCTCGGCCGTCTGTCGCCGCTGGTGGAGCCGCTGAGCCTGGATGAGGCCTTTGTCGACCTGGAGGCGGGTGGGGCGGCCCATGACTCGCGATCGGCGCGGGAAGCCGGTGAGCGGCTGCGCAGGGACATTCTCGGGGGCACGGGTCTGACCGGCTCGGTGGGGCTGGCGGGTTCGAAGATGCTCGCGAAGATCGCCTCCGAGCAGGCCAAGCCGGACGGACTCGTCCTCATCGAGCCGGGCACCGAGCGGGAACTGCTCGGGCCGATGTCGGTCCGGATGCTGCCCGGAGTGGGGCCGGCGACGGGGGAGCATCTGCGGCGGGCGGGCATGACCACGGTCGCCGAGCTGGCGGAGGCGGGTGAGGACGAGCTCGTACGGCTGCTGGGGAGGGCGCACGGGACGGCGCTGTACCGGATGGCGATGGGCTTCGACGACCGTCCCGTGGTCGCCGAGCGGGATGCCAAATCGGTGTCCGTGGAGGACACCTTCGATGTGGATCTGCATGACCGGGTGCGGATCAGGATCGAGGTGGAGCGGCTTGCCGACCGGTGTGTGAAGCGACTGCGCGGCTCCGGGCATTCGGGGCGCACGATCGTGCTGAAGGTACGGCGGTTCGACTTCTCGACGCTGACGCGGTCGGAGACGCTGCGGGGGCCGACGGATGACCCGGCGGTGGTGCGGGAAGCAGCGGCCCGGCTGCTGGAGGCGGTGGACACCACGGGCGGCGTCCGGCTGCTGGGCGTCGGAGTCAGCGGCCTGGCCGACTACACCCAGGAGGATCTGTTCGCGCAGGCCGCAGCCGGCGAGCACGCGGACGAGGAGGGAACCGGGGCTTCTGAGCACCGTCCTGGAGGCGAGGAGCCGCCGCAGGAGGAGCTGCCTCCGGCCGAGCGGCGCTGGGCCGCGGGCCATGATGTGCGGCACGCCGAGTACGGAGCGGGATGGGTTCAGGGCAGTGGGCTCGGTCGGGTCACCGTCCGCTTCGAGGAGCCCTGGTCGGTCGTCCCGGGGCGGGTGCGGACCTTCTCGGTGGACGATCCGGCGCTGGAGCCGTCGGAGCCGCTGCCGCTGGTGCGGCAGCCGCCGGATCAGTCGTCGTCGTGGCCCGCCAGCCGGCCGAAGTCCCGGTCGGATATGGAACCCGGGCCGGATGCGGGGCCGGTGCCCGGGGGGTCCGTAGTGGTGTCGTCGGAGGCGGGCGGCGGCGAGGGTGTGGGGGAGGCTGCCGGCTTCTCCGGCGGAGCGGGAAGGTCGAGTCCGTAGTGGTGGTACAGCTGCAGCTCCTGCTCGGGGGAGAGGTGCCGGCCGACACCGAAGTCGGGGGCGTCCTTGATCAGCGCCCGCTCGAAGGGGATGTGCAAACCGTCGCCCGCGAGTTCGCTGGGCTCCAGGGGCACGAACGCGTCCCGGCTGAACAGGCCCGTGCGTACCGCCGCCCACTCCGGGACCCCCGTCGCGTCGTCGAGATACACCTCGTCCACGGTCCCGATCTTGGCGCCGTTGCGGTCGAACGCCTTGCGGCCGATCAGGCTGCGCGGATCGATATCGGTCTGCACGGTCCCTCCTACAGGTCGCAACGGTTCACTGAACACAACGGTTCACTGAACACTACGAAAGTGCACAACTGAGGCGTCGGCCACTCGAGGGTTGAGGCCAAGACCTCGCTGGTAGGCTGGCAGGCGGCTGTTGACCCCGTGCGGGAGAGTGCTCCGGTGAAAGTGCCGGAGACGCCGAAGGAGCAAATCCTCCCCGGAATCTCTCAGGCCCCTGTACCGCACGGACGAGGTCACTCTGGAAAGCAGGGCGGGCGTTTGACGGCATCCGCTCTCACCGACGGTGAAAGCCGGGCTGCCCTCGGGGCGGTCCGGTGAAGCTCTCAGGTTGAGATGACAGAGGGGGAGGCCGTCCGGGCACCCGCGCCGTGGTGCCCCTCGCAGGTCGCAATGACCAGGAGGCCTCCGCAATGACCGCCAACCGCATTCCGCTCTCCCAGCTGGAGCGAGGCACCCCCTTCGAGCAGCGCCACATCGGCCCCGACGCCGAAGCCCAGGCGAAGATGCTCGCGCAGGTCGGCTACGGCTCGCTGGACGAGCTGACCGGCGCCGCCGTGCCGGACGTGATCAAGAGCGCCGAGGCGCTAGGCCTGCCCGACGCCCGTACCGAGGCCGAGGTCCTGGCCGAGCTGCGCTCCCTCGCGGACCGCAACGAGGTGCTCGCGCCGATGATCGGCCTCGGCTACTACGGCACGTTCACCCCGCCGGTCATCCTGCGGAACGTCATGGAGAACCCGGCCTGGTACACGGCGTACACGCCGTACCAGCCGGAGATCTCGCAGGGCCGGCTGGAGGCGCTGCTCAACTTCCAGACGATGGTCGCGGACCTGACCGGTCTGCCGACCTCCGGGGCCTCGCTGCTCGACGAGGGCACTGCGGCCGCCGAGGCCATGGCGCTGTCCCGCCGCGTCGGCAAGGTCAAGGACGGCGTCTTCCTGATCGACGCCGACACCCTGCCGCAGACCGTCGCCGTGATCGAGACCCGCGCCGAGCCGACCGGTGTCGAGGTCGTCGTCGCCGACCTCAGCGAGGGCATCCCGGCCCAGATCGCCGAGCGTGGCGTCTTCGGCGTGCTGCTCCAGTACCCGGGTGCTTCCGGCGCCGTCCGCGACATCAAGCCGGTCATCGAGCAGGCCCATGAGCTCGGCGCGATCGTCACCGTGGCTGCCGACCTGCTGGCGCTGACCCTGCTCACCTCGCCCGGCGAGCTGGGCGCGGACATCGCCGTCGGCACCACCCAGCGCTTCGGCGTCCCCATGGGCTTCGGCGGCCCGCACGCCGGTTACATGGCGGTCCAGGCCAAGCACGCCCGCAGCCTGCCCGGTCGCCTCGTCGGCGTCTCCGTCGACGCCGACGGCAACAAGGCCTACCGCCTGGCGCTGCAGACGCGTGAGCAGCACATCCGCCGCGAGAAGGCCACCAGCAACATCTGCACCGCGCAGGTGCTGCTCGCGGTCATGGCCGGAATGTACGCCGTCTACCACGGCCCCGAGGGCCTGAAGGCGATATCCCGCCGCACCCACCGCTACGCCGCGATCCTCGCCGAGGGGCTGCGCGCCGGCGGTGTCGAGATCGTGCACGGCGCGTACTTCGACACGCTGACCGCCCGGGTCCCGGGCAAGGCCGCCGACATCGTCGCCGCCGCCCGTGAGAACGGGGTCAACCTGCACCTCGTGGACGCCGACCAGGTCTCCCTCGCCTGTGACGAGACCACGGGCCGCGCCCAGCTCACCGCCGTCTGGTCCGCCTTCGGCGTCGAGGGCGACATCGAGGCGCTCGACGCGACGGTCGACGACACCCTCCCGGCCGCCCTGCTGCGGACCGATGACGTCCTCACCCACCCGGTCTTCCACGCGCACCGCTCCGAGACCGCGATGCTGCGCTACCTGCGCAAGCTCGCCGACCGTGACTACGCGCTCGACCGCGGCATGATCCCGCTCGGCTCCTGCACCATGAAGCTGAACGCGACCACCGAGATGGAGCCGGTCACCTGGCCGGAGTTCGGCCAGATCCACCCCTTCGCCCCGGTCGAGCAGGCCCAGGGCTATCTCACCCTCATCCGTGAGCTGGAGGAACGTCTCTCCGAGGTCACCGGCTACGACAAGGTCTCCATCCAGCCGAACGCCGGCTCGCAGGGCGAGCTCGCCGGCCTGCTGGCGGTGCGCGCGTACCACCGTGCCAACGGCGACGACCAGCGCACCGTCTGCCTCATCCCGTCCTCCGCGCACGGCACCAACGCGGCCAGCGCGGTGATGGCCGGAATGAAGGTCGTGGTGGTCAAGACCGCCGACGACGGCGAGATCGACGTGGCGGACCTGCGCGCCAAGATCGAGCAGTACCGTGACGAGCTGTCCGTGCTCATGATCACGTACCCTTCGACGCACGGGGTGTTCGAGGAGCACGTCGCCGACATCTGCGCCCAGGTCCATGAGGCCGGTGGCCAGGTGTACGTCGACGGCGCCAACCTCAACGCGCTGGTGGGCCTTGCCAAGCCGGGCAAGTTCGGCGGCGACGTCTCGCACCTCAACCTGCACAAGACCTTCTGCATCCCGCACGGCGGCGGTGGCCCCGGCGTCGGCCCGGTCGGCGTCCGCGAGCACCTCGCCCCGTACCTCCCGAACCACCCGCTCCAGCCGACCGCCGGTCCCGAGACGGGCGTCGGACCGATCTCCGCCGCCCCGTGGGGCTCCGCCGGCATCCTGCCGATCTCCTGGGCGTACGTCCGGCTGATGGGCGGCGAGGGCCTCAAGCGCGCCACCCAGGTCGCCGTGCTCGCGGCGAACTACATCGCCAAGCGCCTGGAGCCGCACTACCCCGTGCTCTACACCGGTCCGGCCGGGCTCGTCGCACACGAGTGCATCGTGGATCTGCGGCCGCTGTCGAAGGCGACCGGAGTCAGCGTCGACGACATCGCCAAGCGACTGATCGACTACGGCTTCCACGCGCCGACGATGTCGTTCCCGGTGGCCGGCACGCTCATGATCGAGCCCACCGAGAGCGAGGACCTCACCGAGATCGACCGGTTCTGCGACGCGATGATCGCGATCCGCGCGGAGATCGAGAAGGTCGCCGCGGGCGAGTGGCCCGCGGAGGACAACCCGCTGCGCAACGCGCCGCACACCGCGGCCGCGCTCGGCGGGGAGTGGGAGCACGCCTACACCCGCCAGGAGGCGGTCTTCCCGGCCGGCGTCCAGGCCGCGGAGAAGTACTGGCCGCCGGTGCGCCGGATCGACGGGGCGTTCGGCGACCGTAACCTGGTCTGCTCCTGCCCGCCGCTCGACGAGTACGACGGCTGACGCGCCCGGACATGCGTCAGGGCCGGTTCGGAGATCGCCTCCGAGCCGGCCCGTCGTTGTCCGGTGCAGTTGTCCGGTGTGGTGTCCGGTGTGGTGCTGTGTCCGGCGCGGCTCGTCCGCCCCGGGTGCTGCCCTAGGCTGCCGTGACCACTCGCAGCGGCCGGTGCGGGGCGATGATCTGCCCGTCCGGGAGCAGCTCACCGGTGTCCTCGAAGAGCAGGACGCCGTTGCACAGCAGACTCCAGCCCTGCTCCGGGTGGTGCGCCACGAGACGGGCGGCCTCCCGGTCGGCGGATTCGGCTTTCGGGCAGGGTGGCTGGTGCTGGCACATGGATGGGTTCTTTCGCTGCGGTGTGGAGACTGTCCTGCGGCTCGATGCGGTGTTCATGGCCGCCCCCCGTATCTTGTTCGGTCCGGTCCCAGTGTTGCCCCACGGGCGTCACATCCGCAGGGATTTAGCGGCACCTCGTCTTAACACTTAATGACGTATCACCCGCGCGGACGGTTCAGTCCAACTGCACCGTCTCTTCGGGTGGTTCGGGGTGGCCGGAGTGGGCTAGTCCGGACGGGGCATGTCCATGCCCCGTGACCTGAGGTCACGGGGCATGGACACCGTGTGCCCGTCGCTCAGGCAGGCGACCCGAGCAGTGGCGCGGGGGTGACACGCAGCGTCAGCACCGGCAGCAGATCCGCGACCAGGTGTGCCCGGTGGGCTGCGATACCCGGTGGCGCGGGGGCGAGCGGCACCAGCAGATCGGCCGGCGCCGGCTTGCCCGCCGCCGCGTCCGCCTCGGTGTTCCTGTGCAGCCACAGCGTGAGCATGTACAGCTCGGGTACCGACAGCAGCCGTGGCTGATACGCACCGGGGACGGCCTCCGCCTGCTGCAGCGCACGCTCCGTCGAGGCGATGTACGGGCCCTCGAAGAAGTGCGAGAAGGCCCAGCCGTCCGGGGTCAGCATGGTGTCCGCGGCGGCGATGGCACGCTCACCGCTGCGGATGAGGAACCGCCAGCCGGCCAGCCGGGTGCGTGGCCTGCGGCTGCCGTGCGGGACGACCTGGTCGAGCACGTGGACGGGGAGCGGGAGTTCGGCACTCACCGCTCCTTGGACGGAACGGAGGGCGGGAGTACGAGCCTCGCGGACTGCGGCGGGGGAACCGAGTGCCGCGAGGACGCTGCGCAGGGCAGGCGCGGGGGCAGGGGGAACAAGCAGCGGCATGGTGGGTCGCCTCTCACTCAAGAGACAGGGTGATGCGAGGGCAGATGCGGACGGCACTGTCAGCGTGGGCCAGAGGGGGCCGAATTTCCATGGCCGGGCGCCGACTCTCTGCCTCGTTCGCGGAGTTTATACGACACGTGTTCACGCAATGCTTCTGCTAGCCGCCCCCGCTATTGCGTTCAAGGGCGCATCCGGCCTTTCTGGCGGGGAGTTTCTGATGATTTTCCATGAACGCGCTGCCGTCACCTGGGGTGTTACCCCACGAGCGGTCGGCCGAATCTCGTCGGCGTTTTGACCACGCATCGGGAAGCGGTAACTGCGTACCGCTCCATGCCGAAGGAATGTGCCGCGTGAATGCCGAACCAGACTAGCGGTCCGCGGTCGCGCGCGGGGCGTTATGGATCACTCGGCCTGGGCATTATCGTCCGTGACGTAAGTGGCCGACGCCGTCGGCCGCCCACTCGAGGAGGGGTGCTTCCATGGGGGAGAAGGTCGTGGCAGGCGGGTTCGACCTGTCCGATCGGCAAAGGTACCGGAGAAAGCTCCAGCAGTGTCTGGCGGGACTGGGGAGGCTCCTGGCGGAGAAGAGGTTCGATCGGCCCAAGAATCTGATGGGGCTGGAGATCGAGCTGAATCTCGCCGGGGCCGACGGGTTGCCGCGGATGATGAATGCTGAAGTGCTCGACCGGATAGCCAGCCGAGATTTCCAGACCGAGCTGGGAATGTTCAATCTGGAGGTCAACATAGCCCCCCACCGGCTCGGCGGCCGAGTTCTCGATCAGCTCGCGGAGGAGCTCCGTACCGGATTGGGATATGCCCACCGCAAATCCGCCGAGGTCGACGCCGGGATCGTGATGATCGGAATTCTCCCGACGCTGACCCGCCATGACCTGGTCTCCGCGAATCTCTCGGAGGTCGACCGTTACGTCCTGCTCAACGACCAGATCGTCGCCGCCCGCGGCGAGGACTTCACCCTCGACATCGAGGGAGTGGAGCGGCTGAGCTGCACCTCGACGTCGATCGCGCCCGAAGCCGCCTGTACGTCCGTGCAGTTGCACCTCCAGGTGACCCCCGGCCGGTTCGCCCAGGTGTGGAACGCCGCGCAGGCGATCGCGTCCGTCCAGATCGCGGTCGGCGCGAACTCACCCTTCCTGTTCGGCAGGGAGCTGTGGCGCGAGTCCCGGCCGCCGCTGTTCCAGCAGGCCACCGACACCCGGCCGCCCGAGCTCCAGGCGCAGGGCGTACGGCCCAGGACCTGGTTCGGCGAGTGCTGGGTCGGCTCGGCGTACGAGCTCTTCGAGGAGAACCTGCGGTACTTCCCGGCGCTGCTGCCGATCTGCGACGAAGAGGACCCGCTACGGGTGCTCGACGACGGCGGCGTGCCGCGCCTGCAGGAGCTCGTCCTGCACAACGGCACGGTCTACCGCTGGAACCGTCCCGTGTACGGACTCGCCGACGGCGTACCGCATCTGCGCGTCGAGAACCGGGTCCTCCCGGCCGGGCCCACCGTCACCGACGTGGTGGCGAACGCGGCGCTCTACTACGGGCTGGTGCGGGCGCTGGCGGAGGAGTCGCGGCCGGTGTGGACCCGGATGCCGTTCGAGGTCGCCGCCGCCAATTTCGACACGGCGTGCCGTTACGGCATCGACGCCGAGCTCCAGTGGCCGCGGCCGGGCCGTTCCGGCGGCATGACACGCGTACCGGCCGTCAAGCTCGTACGGGACGAACTGCTGCCGCTCGCCGCGGCCGGACTGGACGCGTGGAACGTGGAGCCGGCGGACCGCGATTTCTACCTCGGGGTCATCGAGGGGCGGTGCCGGCGCCGGGTGAACGGCGCGTCCTGGCAGGCGGACGCCTTCCACCGGGCCCTGGAGTCCGGACTGGACCGGGAAGCCGCGCTGGCGGCCGTCACCCGCCGGTACTCCGAGCTGATGCATCTGGGCGATCCCGTGCACACCTGGCCGGTCTGGCCGGCGGGCTGACCGCTCACGGCAGCCCGCGTTCCTGCTTGCCCCTGCCCCTGCCCCTGCCCCTGCCACTCGCCCCGCCTCGACGCCTCCGCGCCTCGACGTCCTCGTGCGCCCCTGCCTTCGTCCGCCGCGCCGTCGTCGGGCAAGCTGTGGCGACGGGACGAGGCAACAGGAGGCAGGTGTGCAGGCGGAGGCGGGACGTGAGTCCGGTTGGCTCCCCGAGGGAGGTTTGTCACGGAGGACACTGCGGTCGGAGACCCTGCTCGTCCTGGCGCTCTCGCTGGGTG
>NZ_JBSGZO010000293.1:0-11021 GCF_053611045.1 Streptomyces sp. NPDC054841
GCAACTCACCTGATGGGGCGTCACCCGTCCGGCCCGGACGGGCGCGCCGCCGCGCACCGCGCATGATCGACTGGGGGCCGTGCCCCCGTCGCAGCCCACGCCCACGCGCCCGCCGCTCCTCCCCGAACCCGTGAAGCGGGTCGCGGCCTGGTGTGTCGTCGCGCTCCTCGTGGCCGGCGTCGCCGCGGTCGGCGTATGGCTGATCATCGTCTTCAAGACCGCCGTCACGCCCGTACTGCTCGCCCTGCTCGGTACGGCCCTGCTCCGGCCGCTGTACCGGCGGCTCGTCAAGATGAAGGTGCAGCGGTCCCTGGCCGCCGGGCTGACCTGCGCCGCCGTGGTCGCCGTCGTCGGCGGGGCCATGTACATCGTGGTCAGCGCGCTGATCGAGAGCGGTGACCAGATCATCGCCTCGCTCCGACAGGCCGCCCGGGATCTCACCGAGCACTTCGGCGCCGCCGGGACCTCGCTGGACGATCTGGCGGCCAACTCCAAGGACCTGCTCACCAAGTTCGGCGGGACGGCCGCCACGGGGGTGATCTCAGGGCTCAGCGTCGTCGGCGAGTTGATCGCGATCGCCGTCCTCGCCCTGCTGCTGATCTTCTTCTTCCTCCGGGACTCCGACCGCGCGGTCGGCGCCCTGCGCTCCCTCGCTCCCCGTTCCACCGGAGACGTCGTGGAGGCGATGGGGCGACGGGCCTTCGAGGCCGTCGAGGGCTTCATGCGAGGGACGACGTTCATCGCGCTGATCGACGCCATCTGCATCACCGTCGGTCTGCTGATCCTCCGCGTCCCCGGCGCGGTCGGGCTCGGCGCCCTCGTCTTCGTCTTCGCGTACATCCCGTACCTGGGGGCCTTCATCTCCGGCTCGCTCGCCGTTCTCGTCGCGCTCGCCGACCGGGGGTTCGTGATCGCGCTCTGGGCGCTCGGGGTGGTCCTCGCCGTACAGGTCCTGGAGGGGCACGTCCTGCAGCCGATGATCCAGAGCCGTACCGTCCAGATGCATCCGGCGGTCGTCATGCTGGCGATCACGGCAGGCGCCGGGATCGCCGGGATCCTCGGGATGCTGCTGGCCGTGCCCCTGACCGCCGCCGCGTTCGGCGTGATCGGCGTGCTGCGGGGGCGCTACGAACCGGTCGGCGAGCCCACGGAGGGGCCGGCCGAAGGCCCGGCGGGCGGTGGCGGCTCGCCGGGAGCCCCCTCCGCGGCACCCGGCTCGTAGAGCTCGAACCAGATCGACTTGCCCTCGCCCCGCGGATCCACTCCCCACAGGTCCGCGAGCATCTCCATCAGCACCAGCCCCCGCCCGGACGACGCCCATTCGCCGGGCCGCCGCTTGTGCGGCAGCTCGTCGCTCGCGTCGGAGACCTCCACCCGCAGGCGCCGGCCGCCGTGCTCGCCCGCCGCCTCCGCCACCATCAGCGCGTCGCCGTCGGTGTGGATGAGCACGTTGGTGACCATCTCGGAGACCATCAGCACCGCCGAGTCGACCTGCTCCTCGTCCGTCCAGTCGTGCAGCAGGTCGCGCATCTGCTGCCGGGCGATCGCGAGCCGTTCCGGCTCCGCCTGGGCGACGGTGAGGACGGTACGGCGCGGGGCCCGGCGGGGCGGCCTGCCGTGCCGGGACAGCAGCAGCACCGCGATGTCGTCCTCGCGCCGGTCGGCGAGCGGCCCGGTCGTGTAGTGCGAGGCCGGACCGTGAACGGCCTGGACGAGGGCGTCGGCGAGCTTCTCCAGCTCCGGCGATTCACCCTCGCTGCGGTGCTCCTCCAGCACGGCCCGGATCCGCTCCCAGCCGCTCTGCAGGTCGTGGCCGCCGGTCTCCAGCAGGCCGTCCGTGCACATCATGATCGTCTCGCCGGGTTCGAGCGAGATCCGCGTCGTCGGATAGTCCGAGTCCGGGTCGATGCCGAGCGGCAGTCCACCGGCCGTGGGCCGCAGGATGACCGTGCCGTCGGCCATCCGGATCGCCGGGTCCGGGTGCCCGGCGCGCGCGATGTCGAGGGTGCCGGTCGCCGGGTCGCACTCCAGATAGAGGCAGGTCGCGAAGCGCGGTCCGCTGTACGGGCCGATGCGTCCGACCACGTCGCCGTCGTCGTACGCCTCGCTCTCCGCGTAGTCGTGCAGCCCGACCAGGAAGCGCGATGCCCGCGAGAGCACGGCGTCGGGGCGGTGCCCCTCGGAGGCGTACGCCCGCAGGGCGATCCGCAGCTGCCCCATCAGTCCGGCCGCCCGTACGTCATGGCCCTGCACGTCGCCGATGATCAGCGCGATGCGCCCGGTCGGCAACGGGATCAGGTCGTACCAGTCGCCGCCCACCTGCAGCCCGCCGCCGGTCGGGACGTACCGCGCGGCCACCGCCATCCCCGGGATGCCCGGCCCCAGGTTCGGCATCATCGAGCGCTGCAGACCGCGCGACAGCTCCCGCTCGCTCTCGGCGGCGCCGGCCCGGGCGAGGGCCTGCGCCAGCATCCGCGCGACCGTGGTGAGCACGGACCGCTCGTCGGGTGTGAAGGTCACCGGATGACGGAAGGCCGCCATCCAGGCGCCCATGGTGCGGCCTGCGACGATCAGCGGGAGGAAGGCCCAGGAGTGGCGGCCGAAGCGCTTGATGACCGGCCAGACGACGGGGTAGCGGCTGCGGTACTCCTCGGGGGTCGGGATGTAGAGGGCCCGGCCGGTACGGATGACCTCGGCGGCCGGATACTCGGTGTCCAGCGGCATGTCGGCGAACGGGCGGCCGGCGGCCGGGTCGTACCCGTGCTGGCCGAGGACCTTCAGCCGGCCGCCCTCGGCCCCGAAGACGACGAGACCGTCCGGCGAGAAGCCGGGCATCGACAGGGAGGCCGCGACCCGCAGCACCTCCGCCGTGGACCGGGCCTCGGCCAGCGCCCGCCCGGCGTCCAGCAGGAACGCCTCGCGGGAGCGGCGCCAGTCGCCGGTGATGGGGGTGCGGGCGCTGGTGCCGGGCTGCGGCTCCACGACCTCCTGGAGCGTGCCGATCAAGTAGTAGTCGTCGCCCTCGCCGACGGGCCTGGAGCGGCTGCGTACGGTGCGCAGCACCCGGCCCTCCTCGTCGACGATCCGCATCCGGGTCTCGGCGAGGGTCCCCTCGGCGACGGCGAGCCGGACGATACCGCTGACCTCGTTCCAGTCGACCGGGTGGAAGCGGGCGCGCACGGCGGACACGCTGAAGGTGCCGGGTCCTTCGGGCAGCCCGAGCAGCCGGGCGGCTTCCGCGTCGAGGGTGACGGTCCCGGATACGTTGTCCCAGCGCCACAGGCCGGTCGCGATCGCGGCCAGGACGTCCTCGGTGCGCATTTTCCTACTGTATTCACGATGCGCCCACCTTGACCCGCTGGGTATCCCGCGGCCCCGGCCCGCGCTCCAGGGGGCCGCCATCGCGCAGGCCACCGCGCGGGCCGCCGCGCAATGCCGCCGCGCAATGCCGCCGCGCAATGCCGCCGCGTAATGCTGCCGCGTAATACGGAAAGGGGATCGTGAGCCGGACGGTAACCTGGGTGGGTCTGCCCACATCCCCCATCGCGAAGACTGGATGAACGACGATGCATCGGTACAGGTCCCACACCTGCGGCGAGCTCCGCGCCTCTGACGTCGGCACCGACGTGCGGCTGAGCGGCTGGCTGCACAATCGCCGAGACCTGGGCGGCATCCTCTTCATCGATCTCCGCGACCACTACGGTCTGGTCCAGCTCGTCGCCCGCCCCGGCACCGCGGCCAACGAGGCGCTCGGCCGCCTCACCAAGGAGTCCGTCGTCCGCATCGACGGCAAGGTCTCCGCCCGTGGCGCCGACAACGTCAACCCGGACCTGCCGACCGGCGAGATCGAGATCGAGGTCACCGCCGTCGAGGTGCTCGGCGCCTCCGCCCAGGTGCCCTTCACGATCAACACGGACGACGGCGTCAACGAGGAGCGGCGCCTCGAGTACCGCTTCCTGGACCTGCGCCGCGAGCGCATGCACCGCAACATCATGCTGCGCACCGCCGTGATCTCCGCCATCCGGCACAAGATGACCGCGCTCGGCTTCAACGAGATGGCGACCCCGATCCTCACCGCGAGTTCCCCCGAGGGCGCCCGTGACTTCCTGGTGCCGTCCCGCCTCAACCCGGGCAAGTTCTACGCGCTGCCGCAGGCCCCGCAGCAGTTCAAGCAGCTGCTGATGATCGCGGGCTTCGACCGCTACTTCCAGATCGCTCCCTGCTTCCGCGACGAGGACGCCCGCGCCGACCGCTCGCCGGGCGAGTTCTACCAGCTCGACATCGAGATGAGCTTCGTCGAGCAGGAGGACGTCTTCCAGCCGGTCGAGAAGCTGATGACCGAGCTGTTCGAGGAGTTCGGCAACGGCCGCCACGTCACCTCCCCGTTCCCGCGGATCCCGTTCCGCGAGGCGATGCTGAAGTACGGCTCCGACAAGCCGGACCTGCGCGCCCAGCTGGAGCTCGTCGACATCACCGACGTCTTCGAGGGCTCCGAGTTCAAGGCCTTCGCGGGCAAGCACGTCCGCGCCCTTCCGGTGCCGGCCGTCCAGGACCAGCCGCGGAAGTTCTTCGACCAGCTCGGCGAGTACGCGATCGAGCAGGGCGCCAAGGGCCTCGCCTGGGTGCGCGTGGGCGACGACGGCGCGCTGTCCGGCCCGATCGCCAAGTTCCTCACCGAGGAGAACGTCAAGGTCCTCACCGAGCGCCTCGGCCTGGCTCCCGGCCACGCGGTGTTCTTCGGCGCTGGGGGTACCGCCCAGGGCGGAGCCTCTGGGGGAGACTTCGAAGAGGTCTCCAAGATCATGGGTGCGGTGCGGGTCGAGGCCGCGCGCCGTGCGGGCCACTTCGAGGAGAACGTCTTCCGGTTCTGCTGGATCGTCGACTTCCCGATGTACGAGCGGGACGCGGAGACCGGCAAGATCGACTTCTCGCACAACCCGTTCTCCATGCCGCAGGGCGGCCTGGAGGCCCTGGAGACCCAGGACCCGCTGGACATCCTCGGCTGGCAGTACGACATCGTCTGCAACGGCGTCGAGCTCTCCTCCGGCGCGATCCGGAACCACGAGCCCGAGATCATGTTCAAGGCGTTCGAGATCGCGGGCTACGACCGCGAGACCGTGGAGCAGGAGTTCTCCGGAATGCTCCGCGCCTTCCAGTTCGGCGCCCCGCCGCACGGTGGCATCGCCCCGGGCGTCGACCGCATCGTGATGCTGCTGGCCGACGAGCCGAACATCCGCGAGACGATCGCCTTCCCGCTGAACCAGAACGCACAGGACCTGCTGATGGGCGCGCCCGCGGAGGTCGAGGACGCCCGCCTCAAGGAGCTCCACATCAGCGTCTACAAGGGGCAGGCGAAGCCGACGCCGTACAAGCCCACCAAGTGAGGCCATAGACCCCACGGCCGTACGCGCGGGGCCCGGAACCGCTGAGGTTCCGGGCCCCGCGCGCGTTCTCCGGCAGGTTCTCCTGCGCTGCGCGTCGTCCGGCGCGCCATCTGACGCGTTCTCGGGTAATTCGTGCTCCTTACGAGTCGTTCGCGCCGCGTCGGCCGTCGGCCGTCCGCCCGAACGGGAAGGGAGGGCAGGGACCGGTGACGTACCGCCGGTGTCGGACGACGAGAGGACCGCGGAGTGCTGAGCACCGTACTGACCAGAACAGTGGCGGCACGGACGGCCGTCGGACTGCTGGCCGCCGGACTGCTGCTGGGGGGCTGCGGGAAGCCCGCCGCGCCGTCGCCCGCCTCTCCCGCCCCCGGCCCGCCCCGCGCGCAGACCGCCAAGGGGAAGGCCGTGCGGGAGCACGCGCCGCCCGCGCAGATCCCGGGCCTCGGCTCGCGGACGCGCGACCGCATCCCGGACGACACCGACCAGGCCCTCGTCGTGACCGGGGCAGGACCGGACTCCAGCCGCTCGACGGCCGTCCTGTACGAGCGCGACCCGGTGAAGGGCTGGCAGGCCGCCTCCAGCTCCTGGCCGGCCCACAACGCCCTCAAGGGCTGGACCGACGAGCACTGGGCCGGGGACAACCGCTCGCCCATCGGGGTCTTCGGGCTCACCGACGCGGGCGGCCGGCTGCCCGATCCGGGCACGAGGCTCCCGTACCACGAGACCTCCCTGTTCAACGCCGAGGGCACCGGTTTCATGGGGGAGCCGCTGGAGGGCTCCTTCGACTACGTCGTCGCCATCAACTACAACCGCACGGTGGGTACGTCCCCGCTCTACGACGACGACCCCCGTCCCCTGGGCTGGGACCGGGGCGGCGGGGTCTGGCTCCACGTCGACCACAAGGGCCCCACGCAGGCGTGCGTGTCGCTCGGGCTGGAGCAGATGCGGAGTCTGCTGCTGTGGCTGGACCCGGACAAGAAGCCGGTGGTGGTGATGGGGGACGCGGCGTCGCTGTCGCGGTGAGCGACGACAAGGGGCCCGGAACCGTAACGGCTCCGGGCCCCTCCGACCACGTACGCGGGCGCGTCACGCGGTCTCGGTCCTACCTGGCTCCTCCAGGCGCGGACTGCGTTTTTCGGGGGGCGACCCCCGAACCTCCGCATGTTGCCGCGCCGAGCAAGTCCTTCTTCGGCTCCTCCAGGCGCGGACTGCGTTTTTCGGGGGGCGACCCCCGAACCCCCGCATGTTCCCGCGCTGAGCCCTAGTCCTTCTTCGGCTCCTCCAGGCGCGGGAACAGCACCGCGCCCTTCGTCACCGTCGAGCCGGCCGGGAGCCGGCCCCAGTCCGCCGCGTCCTGGACGCGCTGGTCCGCCAGGGCGCCCAGCGTCGCCTGCGCACCCAGCGAGTCCCACAGCCGCTGCGAGGTGTCCGGCATGACCGGGTTCAGCAGGACCGCCACGGCCCGCAGGGACTCGGCCGCCGTGTAGAGGATGGTCGCGAGGCGAGCCCTGCCCTCATCCGATTCGTCCTTGGCGACCTTCCACGGCTCCTGCTCCGTGATGTAGCCGTTGACCTGCTTCACGAAGTCGAAGATCGCCAGGATGCCGCCCTGGAAGTCCAGCTCCTCGCCGATCCTCCGGTCGGCCTCGGCCACGGCCTTCGCCAGGCCCTCCTGGACCGCCTTCTCCGCCTCGCCGGCCGCCGTCGCCTCCGGCAGCGCACCGCCGAAGTACTTGCCCACCATCGCGGCGACGCGCGACGCCAGGTTGCCGTAGTCGTTGGCGAGCTCGCTCGTGTAGCGGGCGGTGAAGTCCTCCCACGAGAACGAGCCGTCCTGGCCGAACGCGATCGCGCGCAGGAAGTACCAGCGGTACGCGTCCACGCCGAAGTGCGAGGTCAGGTCCTGCGGCTTGATGCCCGTCAGGTTCGACTTCGACATCTTCTCGCCGCCGACCATCAGCCAGCCGTTGGCCGCGACCCTGCCGGGCACCGGCAGGCCCTGCGCCATCAGCATGGCGGGCCAGATGATCGCGTGGAAGCGGAGGATGTCCTTGCCGATCAGGTGCACGTTCGCCGGGAAGGTCTCCTCGAACTTCGCCGGGTTCTCGTTGTAGCCGACCGCCGTCGCGTAGTTCAGCAGGGCGTCGATCCACACGTAGATGATGTGCTTCTCGTCCCACGGCACCTTGATGCCCCAGTCGAACGTCGACCGGGAGATCGACAGGTCCTGCAGGCCCTGCTTCACGAAGTTCACGACCTCGTTGCGGGCGGACTCGGGCTGGATGAAGCGGGGGTTCGACTCGTAGAACTCCACCAGCTTCGGGCCGTACTCGCTGAGCTTGAAGAAGTAGTTCTCCTCCTTGAGGATCTCCACCGGCTTCTTGTGCACGGGGCACAGCTTCTGCCCGGCGTACTCGCCCTCGCCGTCCAGCAGATCGCCGGGGAGCTTGTACTCCTCACAGCCCACGCAGTACGGGCCTTCGTACCCGCCCTTGTAGATCTCGCCCTTGTCGTACAGGTCCTGCACGAACTCCTGGACGCGGTCGGTGTGCCGCTTCTCCGTCGTACGGATGAAGTCGTCGTTCGCGATCTCCAGGTGCTCCCAGAGGGGCTTCCAGGCCTCCTCCACGAGCTTGTCGCACCACTCCTGCGGGGTGACGCCGTTCGCCTCCGCGGTGCGCATGACCTTCTGACCGTGCTCGTCCGTGCCGGTGAGGTACCACACCTTCTCGCCGCGCTGACGGTGCCAGCGCGTGAGCACGTCGCCTGCGACGGTCGTGTAGGCGTGGCCCAGGTGAGGAGCGTCGTTGACGTAGTAAATGGGGGTCGAGACGTAGAACGCCTTCGTCCCCTGCTTCTCGGATCCAGTGGCCGCCATGGTCGAAATCCTAACGGCCGCCGGAAGATCGACTCACACCCATAACGGGCGCCCACCCGGCCGAGACGTCTCCGAAACGTCCGCTGCTGTAGAAACACGGCATGCGGGTACTGGTTGCCGAGGACGAAGAGACACTTGCGGAACTGGTCGCCACCGGGCTGCGGCGGGCAGGCTTCGCCGTCGACACCGTGTACAGCGGCGACGCCGCGCTCGAGTATCTGGGGCTGCACGACTACGACGTCGTCGTCCTCGACCGCGATCTGCCGCGGGTGCACGGGGACGAGGTGGCGCGTTCACTGGTCGCCGGCGCGTCCCGGACCCGGATCCTGATGCTGACGGCGGCCGCGTCGACGGAGGACCGGGTGGAGGGGCTCGATCTCGGGGCCGACGACTATCTGGCCAAGCCGTTCGACTTCCCCGAGCTCGTGTCGCGGGTGCGGGCGCTGCGGCGGCGCAGCGCCCGGCCGCCGGTGCCGCCGCTGCTGGAGCGGTGCGGGGTGCGGCTCGACAGTGTGCGCAGGACCGCGGAGCGGGACGGGCGGGAGCTGGACCTCTCACCGAAGGAGTTCTCCGTGCTGCAGATCCTGCTGGAGGCGGACGGGGCGACGGTGTCGGCGGAGGAACTGCTGGAGCGGGCGTGGGACGCGCACACGGACCCGTTCACGGGGGCGGTGCGGGTGTGCATGAGCAAGCTGCGGGGGAAGCTGGGGGAGCCCGGGCTGATCCGCACGGTGCAGGGTGTGGGGTACGTGCTGTGACCTCGTACCCCGGCGCCGGTTCGTATCTCGGGCCCGGCTCCACGATCCGTACGCGGATCGCGATGGTCTACGGCGCGGTCTTCCTGGTCCTCGGAGCGTGCCTGCTCGCGATCGTGAACCTGCTGTCGCGGGCCGGTACGCGGGACGAGGCGGCGGCGATCGCCCTGCGGGAGACACGGGTGCTGGAGCCGGTCACCGTGTACCGGCTGACCGACAACGTGTCCGACGCGGCCTCGCAGCAGATGCTGATGTGGTCGTCGTTCGCGCTGCTGGCGACGGCGGCGTGCGCGGTGTTCGTCGGATGGTGGATGGCGGGGCGCGTCCTGCGTCCCGTGCACGAGATGACCGCGAAGGCGCGGCGGCTGTCGGAGCACACGCTGGTGGGGGTCCCCCCGGGCGGAGCCTGGGGGAGGATCGCGGTGCGTGGTCCCGACGACGAGCTGAAGGAGCTCGGCGACACGATCGACGCGCTGCTGGCGCGGCTGGAGAAGGCGTTCGACAGCCAGCGGAGGTTCGTCGCGAACGCGTCGCACGAGCTGCGGACACCGCTCGCGACGCAGCGCGCGGCGATCCAGGTGGGTCTGGACGAGTCCGCGTCGGCGGAGGAACTGGCCGCGGTGAAGCAGGTGCTGCTGGACAGCAACCGGCGCAGTGAGCGGCTGATCGAGGGGCTGCTGGTGCTGGCGCGCAGCGAGCGGGGACTGGAGAAGAAGGAGGACGTCGACCTCGCGGAGGTCGCCGGGGAGGAGTGCGAGCGGTACGGAGTCGCCGTCCGGGCCTCGCGGGGTGACGTGGTCCGCGGGAACCGGCAGCTGCTGGCCCAGCTGGTGCGGAACCTCGTGGCGAACGCGGTGACGTACAACGTGCCGGGCGGGGCCGTGGAGGTACGGGTGGACGGCGGTGTCCTGGTGGTCGCGAACACCGGGCCGGTGATCGCCGCTGCGGACGTCCGCGCTCTTTTCGAGCCGTTCCGGCGGGGCGAGGGGCGGGACCGGATGGGGCCGGGGGCGGGGCTCGGCCTCTCCATCGTGCGATCCATCGCCTCGGCGCACGGCGGGACGGTGGAGGCGGAGCCGGGTGCGGAGGGCGGGCTCGTGGTGCGCGTGAGCCTGCCCTCCGCCGTCCCTGGCGGGGATCCTGACGGGGACCCTGGCGGGGTCTAGCCGTTGCGGCTGTTCAGCCACTCCGGGAAGGCGCCGAGAAGCCCCGCGTACAGCTCGTCGTCGGTGAGCTCACGGGGGTCGGGGCCGGCGTGGAAGAAGGCGGCGTTGTCGGCCTGGAGCTTCCGGAGGAAGTCGAAGCCCTTGGCGTCGTACTCGCCGAATGCCACGAACTGCCAGAAGAACGGCTTCCCGGCGGTGTCGGCGAGGGCCTGCTTGGCCGGCTGCTTGGCGTCGGGCGCGCCGTCGGTCTGGAAGACGACCAGGGCGGGGCCTTCGGAGCCGGACTTCTCGTAGTGCTCGACGACCTCCTCGACGGCCCGGTGGTAGCTGGTCCGCCCCATGTGTCCGAGCCCGGCGTGCAGCTCGTCCACGCGGCCCTCGTAGTCGTCGAGGCCGAGGTCCCCGGTCCCGTCGATGTCGGTCGAGAAGAACACGACGTGCACGGACGCGGCCTCGTCGAGGTGCGCGGCGAGTGCGAGCGTCTGCTCACCGAGCTGCTGGGCGCTGCCGTCCTTGTAGTAGGGCCGCATCGACCCGGACCGGTCCAGCACGAGATACACCCGCGCCCGGGCCCCGGCCGCACCCGCGCCCTTCAGCGCGGTCCCGGCCGCCTTGTACGCCCCGACCAGCCCGGCGGCGCGAGCCTTGACGCGGGCGAGGGAGTGGGCGGGCTTTCCGGCGGTGTCGCTTGCGGTGTCGCTCGCGGTGTCGCTCACGGCGGGCGCGGTGGGTACGGCGTCGGCCTCCGGCTGGGGGGCGTCGGCGGTGTCGTCCGCCGTCGCCGTGGCCGTGGCTGCGGCGGGGACCGGCTCCGCCGGCTCGTCGGCGCTCACGGTCG
>NZ_JBSGZO010000294.1:0-10994 GCF_053611045.1 Streptomyces sp. NPDC054841
GTCACGATACGTGGAACCGCCCGGGGGAACCGGAGTTCCCCCGGGCGGTCCGCTCACCGACGTGCCTACGGGAACGTCAGCTTGACGCTGTTGATGTAGCCGGTGTCCAGCGCCGCCACATCCTGGACCTTCAGCTTCCACACGCCGTTCGCGACCTCGCTCGACGCGTTCACCGTGTACGTCTCGACCACATTGTCCGCCGAGTCGCTGCCGCTGGCGTTCTTCAGCCGGTACGTCGTGCCGTCCGGGGCGAGCAGGTCGATGACCAGGTCACCGCGCCAGGTGTGGACGATGTCGACGCCGACCTTGAGGGCGGCAGGAGCGTTGCCGGTACGGCCGGTGACGGTGACCGAGGACGTGACGGCGGCGCCGTTGTCCGGGATCGCGACGTCCGTGGTGTTCTCGAACGACGTACCGGTGTCGCCGCCCGGCCGGGAGCCGACGTTGATTCCGGCCCAGGCGTCGGCGACAGCCTTGTACTCGGCGCTGCTGGCCCCGTACAGCTCGCTCGCGACGGCGAGCGTGCCGGTGCGGGCGCCCGCGTAGTTCGTGGTCGAGTTGAACTTCGTCGTCAGCGCCTTGAACCAGATCAGCGAGGCCTTGTCACGGCCGATGCCGGTGACCGGCAGACCGTCCGAGGTCGGGGAGTCGTAGTTCACGCCGTTGATGGTCTTTGCGCCACTGCCCTCGGAGAGCAGGTAGTACCAGTGGTTCGCCGGGCCCGACGAGTAGTGCACGTCGATGCCGCCGATGCCCGAGTACCAGGCGTCCTTGGACGCGCCGTCCTTGCTCGGCTTGTCCATGTAGCGCAGCGGGGTGCCGTCGCCCCGGATGTCGATCTTCTCGCCGACCAGGTAGTCGCCCTTGTCCTGCGCGTTGTTGGCGTGGAACTCGACGGCCGCCGCGAAGATGTCGGACGTCGCCTCGTTGAGGCCGCCGGACTCACCGCTGTAGACCAGCTTCGCGGTGTTGGAGGTGACGCCGTGCGTCATCTCGTGCGCGGCCACGTCGATCGAGGTGAGCGGCTTGGTGTTGCCGGAGCCGTCGCCGTAGGTCATGCAGAAGCAGCTGTCGGACCAGAAGGCGTTGACGTACGCGTTGCCGTAGTGGACGCGGGAGTACGCGCCGACGCCGTCGCCGCGGATGCCGCTGCGGCCATGCACGTTCTTGTAGTAGTCCCAGGTGAGCGCGGCGCCGTAGTGCGCGTCGGCGCCGGCCGTCTCGGCGTTCTGCGGAGTGGCGTCGCCCCAGGTGTCGTCCGGGCCGGAGAAGAGCGTCCCGGTGCCGGAGGTGCCGCGGTTGAGGTTGTAGGTCTTGTGGTTGCCGCGACCCGCGTCGGTCAGGGTGTACGACGGCGCCGTGCCGAGCGTGACCTGGCCGCTGTACATCGTGTTGCCGGTGCCGGTCTCGATGGCCTGCCACTCGTAGAGCTTCTTGCCGCTGGTGGCGTCGGTGACGACGTGCAGCTCGTTCGGGGTGCCGTCGTGCTGGACACCGCCGACGACGGTCTCGTATGCGAGGGTCGGCTTGCCCTGGGCCAGCCAGACCACCTTGCGCGGGGCCCGGTTGGCGGCGGTCTTCTTCGAGCCCTCGGAGCGCGCGGCGGCCACGGCCTGCTGCTCGGCGGCTGCAGGGGCGACGTCGGCGCTGGTGTCGACGTTCTTGAGGGCGGCGGCGGAAGCCTTGGTGACCGACTCGGTCCGCCCGGCCTTCGTCTCGGCGACGACCAGGTCACCGCCGAGGACGGGCAGGCCCGCGTAAGTGCGCTCGTAGCGCGTGTGCGTGGTGCCGTCCCGGTCCTGGACGACATCGCGGACGACGAGCTTCTCCTGGGAGCCGAGGCCGAGTTCGGCCGCGGTGGCCGCCTTGGTGGCGTTGGCCTCGCGTATCAGCTCCGCCCGCTGGGCGGGGGTGAGCTGCGCGGGCAGCGCGCCGGGGTCGGCCGCCGAGGCGGCCTGCTGCTTCGGGGCGGTCGCCGGGGCGTCCGGGGCCGCGGCGGCGGAGCCGGACTGGATTCCGACGGCCAGGAGGGCCGCGGCTGCGAGCAGAGCGCCGGTCGCGGACGCGCGACGGCTGGGCGTGGGTCTCACGCGAACTCCTTCTGCGAGGGGGGTTACGGGCGGCTGGGTGGGCCACCCGGGCAGAGCGACGGAGCGTGTGTTGCGTGGATCGGGGGAAGAGTGGCAGGCGTGAGGGGCTCCTGTCAGGAGCGCGTCAACAGATTGGCCGGAAAGTGTCCGTTGGGTGAAAGGCCGTGTTCGTTAAGCGGACGTTTCGTCGATCATCACCGCGAGGCCGTCGAGCAGCCGTGCCAGCCCGAATTCGAAGAGCGTTTCGAGATCCAGCTCGGAGTCGTCCTGCTCGAACAGCGTGGTGAGCAGAGGGTACGCGCCACCTGACGCGATCGCCTCGAACTGTGGCTCGTTCCGTGCCATCCACTCGTCGCCCGACAGTCCGGTGTCCTGCCGGGCCTGTGTCTCCAGGTCGGCCGCCATCGACACTCCCTGCACATACGCGAAGAGCGAGAGATGGGCGTGAATTGTCTGAAAGGGAGTCAGCCCCGTGGAGCGCACGGCCCGCAGCACCCATTCCGTGTACGCCATGGCGTTCGGCGAGGCCGTGGGCCGGGTGAACGACGCCATCGCCTGCGCCAGCCACGGATGGCGTGTGTGGGCGTCGCGCAGCGACCGCGCCGCCTTCTCCAGGGCCGGACGCCAGCCGCCCGCGGGCAGTGCGCCCAACGGCCGCTCGGCGAACGCCGCGTCCGACATCAGCCGCACCAGCTCGCCCTTGCCCGGCACATGGCGGTACAGCGCCATCGTCGACGTACCGAGCCCGGTCGCGACGCGGCGCATCGACAGCGCCGCCAGGCCTTCGGCGTCGGCCAGCGCGATCGCCGTACGCACGATCCGGTCACGGGTGAGTGCGGGCTCGGCGGGTGAGTGGGCGGGACGCGGGCGGGTGTCCGTCACGACCGTGCCGATACCCGGCACCGAACGGACCAGCCCCTCCTGGCGCAGCACCGCCAGTGCCTTCGTGGCCGTCGCCATCGCCACGCCCCACTCGCGGGTGAGAGCGCGGGTGGACGGGACGCGATCACCGGGCGTGAGCTCGCCCGAATCGATACGGCGGCGTATCCCGTCAGCGATCCTGAGGTAGGGCGGTACGGTCTCCACGGCGGTGAGTGTACTAGTGCACCCGGCCTACCGTACGCGGCGCTGAACTGCCTCTTTCACGGGCAGTTGAGGGCGGAGTATCAGGGTGCACCAGGTCGTTGTTTGCGGTGTACGCAACCGGCTGTTTCGCTCCCCCCATGACAACGGTCAACGACTCTCCCGCGCCGCGCGCCGGCCGCCGCGAATGGACCGCCCTCGGTGTCCTGATGCTGCCTCTGCTCCTGGTCTCGATGGACGTCTCCGTCCTCTACTTCGCCATCCCCGCGATCAGCGAAGACCTCGGCCCCAGCTCCACCCAGCAGCTGTGGATCCTCGACATGTACGGCTTCATCCTCGCCGGACTCCTCATCACCATGGGGGCGTTGGGGGACCGGACCGGACGCCGCAGGGTGCTGCTCGTGGGCGCCGCGCTGTTCGGCGCCGCGTCCGTCGCGGCGGCGTACGCCCACTCGCCCGGCACGCTGATCGCCGCGCGGGCGCTGCTCGGGGTCGCCGGAGCCGGTCTGATGCCGGCCACGCTCGCGCTCATCCGCGATCTGTTCCGGGACGAGGCGCAGCGCGCCAAGGCCGTGACGCTGTGGACGACCGTGATGGCCACCGGCATCTCCCTCGGGCCGGTCGTCAGCGGGGCGCTGCTGGAACACTACTGGTGGGGTTCGGTCTTCCTGATCAACCTGCCGGCGATGGTGCTTCTGCTGGTGCTCGCGCCGTTGCTGCTCCCGGAGTCCAAAGGCGCGCGCGGCGGGCGCTTCGATCTGCTGAGCGCGGTGCTGTCGCTGGCCGCGCTGCTGCCCCTGATCCACGGCATCAAGGAGCTGGCCAAGCACGGCTGGGCACCGCTGCCGGTCGCCGCCGTCGCCGCGGGGCTCGTGCTCGCGGCCGTCTTCGTCCGCCGCCAGACCCGGCTGGAGCACCCGATGGTCGACCTCGCCCTGGTGCGCCGTCGCACGTACGGGGCGCCGGTGCTGGCCAACCTGCTGGCGATGGCGGCGACGGTCGGTTTCGCCGTCTTCTTCACCCAGTACCTCCAGTCGGTGCGCGGCATGAGCCCGTTCGAGGCCGCGCTGTGGAGCCTGGTGCCGTCCGTGGGCGTGATGGCCGCCGCGCCGACCGGCGCGGCGCTCGCCCAGCGGGTGGACAGGGCGTACGTCATGGGCGGCGGCTTCCTCCTCTCCGCGGCGGGCTTCGCCGGGCTCGTCCGGATCAGCCCGGACTCCCCGCTCTGGTACGTCCTGGCCGCCTGCGCCGTGTACGCGGCGGGCCTCGTCACCGCCATGACCCTCGCCAACGAACTCGCTCTCGGCGCTGCCCCGCCCGAACGTGCCGGCTCGGCGGCCGCCGTCCTCGAATCCGGCCAGGAACTGGGCGGAGCGCTCGGCATGGCGATCCTCGGCTCGATCGGCGCCGCCGTCTACACCCACGACCTGGCGACCGCCTCCGCCCCGGCCGAGGCCCGCGAGACCCTCGGCGCGGCCGCCGCCGTCTCCGCGCCGGGCGACGCGCTCCTCGCCACGGCCCGAGCGGCCTTCACCCACGGCATGTCGTGGGCGGCCGTCGCGGCGGCGGCGTCGATGGCCGCGGCGGCGCTGCTCTCGGTGGCGCTGCTCCGTACCCGGCGTACGGCGGACTCTGCGACGCGCCGTGAGCCGGTGAGGGTGTCCTGACGGGGCCGTGACGCCGACGGGGTGTTCCGTACGGGGCTCGTGGGCCGACGGGGTGTTCCGTACGGGGGCTCGTGGGCCGACGGAAGTGCCGACGGCCGTGGGTGCCGGTGGGGGTGGGGTCCCGACGACCGGTGGTTCCGGCGAGGGTGTCCCGACGACCGCTGGTGCCGGCGAGGGTGTCCCGACGACCGCTGGTGCCGGCGAGGGTGTCCCGACGACCGGTGGTTCCGGCGAGGGTGTCCCGACGGCCGTTGGCGCCCGACGTCAGGCCGCCGGCCGGGGGTCCAGCCACAACGCCTCGGCGAGAGCGCACAGTTCGCCCTCGGCCGTGGCCAGTGCCACGCCCATCGAGTGCTTGCGGCCGGATTCCGACTGCAGCCAGGCATAGGAGATGTACGGCTCGCCCGCGCGCACCGGACGCAGGAGCGCGCCGGTGAGGGCCGCGGTGACCGCGCCCGGGCGCTGGGTGCCCAGCATGCGGCCCGCCCAGTTGCCCGGGCAGTCCAGGGCGCCCCACACCAGTTCCGGCGGGAGCAGGCCGTCCTCGGAGGCGAGGGCGGGGGACGGGATCCAGGCGGAGGCGACGAGGTCACGGCCCGGCACCGGGGTGCAGTGCTGGCGCAGACCGCGGTCGGGCGTACGGTCCAGGCCGCAGCCGAAGCAGTCGACCATCCCCACGGGCGGCGCCGCCCGGAATGCCTCGGCCGCGGCGGCCGCCTCGTCCAAGGAAGGGGCGGCCGGCGCGTCGAGCAGCAGCTCGGCCGGGCGCGCGGTGGCCAGCGGCCACTCCCCCTCGCCCAACTCCGCGCCCCCGCCGGCCGTTGCGGCGATCCGCACGGGAACCTCCACCGGCACGGGACCGCGGAAGTCCACCCGTACCGTCTTCGCCTCCGAGCGCTCCGCGAGCACCCCCGCGACGTACCCGCCGAAGGCCACCCCGGGATAGCCGACATACAGCTCCGGCACCACGATCGCGTCAGTCGTCGTCATGGTCCCCACTCCATCACACCGGCCACGAGCGGTCCGAGCCCGCCCGGGCCCACGGGCCGGCTGGTGCTGCGGCGCCGCCTCCGGAAGGAACTCGCCCCGGTGATCACTACGGTCTTCTCCTCAGCGGTGCTCATGACCGGTCGCCCCCTTTCGGACGGGTCCGCTCAGCACGGCGTGTGGTCCGTCGGTGTTCCGGATGGCGTGCTGTGCGATCAGGCCGGTTCATCAAGGACTCTCACGTGGAGGCCGATCGCCCCGCTGTCTCTGCCCGGTACTGCCCCGGGGTAGTACCGAATTCCCGGCTGAATGCATGTGAGAGGGCGTACGGGGTGCCGTAGCCGACGCGGCGAGCGATGGTGGCCAGAGGGTCCAGGGTGTCGCGGAGCAGGGTGGCTGCGAAGGTCAGGCGCCACCAGGTGAGGTACGCCATCGGCGGGCGGCCGACCAGGCTGGTGAAGCGGCGGGCCAGGGTGGCGCGGGACACGCCTGCCTCGGCGGCCAGGCGGTCGTTGGTCCACGGGGCGGCCGGGTCCGAGTGCAGCGCCCGCAGAGCGGCGGCCGCCACTGGGTCGCCCAGTACGGTCGGCCAGGTGCCGCTCGTGCCCTGGGCTGCCCAGGAGCGGATCATGTAGACGAGGAGGAGGTCGAGCAGGCTGGGCACCGCGATGCAGGCGCCGGGTCCTTGTGTACCCAGCTCGTGGCCCAGCAGGTCGACGGCGGCGCGCAGTTCGGCATGGGTGCCCACTCGGTTCGGCAGGTGGACGACCTTCGGCAGCTCCGCCATGAGCGGGTGTGCGCGACTACGGTCGAGCCGGTACTTGCCGCACAGCATCTGCACCTCGCCGGAGGTGGCTCGGGGCCGGCGCGGCTCCCTCTCGTCGAACCATCGCTCGAACGGCACCGCCTGTTCCACGGTCGTCGCATCGGCGGGGGCGTCGGCGATCACATGTCCCGTGCCATGCGGCAGCAGCACCACGTCACCCGCGCCGAGCGAGACTGGAGAGCCGCCGTCGGGCAGCAGCCAGCAGCTGCCCTCCAGCACCACATGGAAGCCCGCACCGTCGTACGGGGCAAGCCGCGTGCACCAGCTCCCGCTCACCCGCACTTGGTTCGAGGAAGGACGCCCGATGCGTACCGCCGAGACTGCGTCGCTCACCACATCCATCGGGCCAGGATACCCGTAGCGTCAGTGGTGAGACGGATGCGTATCTGAACGAGCTGGACAGGTATTGAGAGGCTCATCTGCCCTTCCTAGAGTCGAGGGCATGAAGAGCGAGAGCATGCAGAGCATCGTGCTCGGCGATGTCGAGGTCATCCGAGTCGTCGAGTGGCAAGGGGCGTTCGCGCCCGCACGCGGCCTGGTTCCGGAGTCCGGCGCCGAGGTGTGGAAGGGTAACGAGGACTGGCTGGCGCCGGATCACTGGGAACCGGACGGCGACAGGGCGGTGATGGCGCTGCAGACCTGGGTGCTGCGCAGCTGCGGACGGACCGTCCTGGTCGACACCGGAGTGGGGAACGGGCGCGAGCGGCCCGGCTCGGCGCAGTTCCACCACTGGCAGGGCGATTTCCTGGGTGGCCTGGCGCGGGTCGGAGTCCGGCCGGAGGACGTCGACGTCGTCGTCAACACCCACATCCACGGTGATCATGTCGGTTGGAACACCGTCAGTGCGGACGGAGGGTGGGAGCCGACGTTCCCTCACGCCCAGTACCTCATCCCGGCCGCGGACGACTTCCACTTCGGCCCGGCCAACGCCTATGGAAACGGCCGCCGGGAGGACGACCGGCTGATCTACGAGGACAGCATCGCACCCGTCCACCGGGCCGGGCAGGCCGTCCTGTGGGACGGCACCCACCGCATCGATGAACACCTCACTCTGGAGTCCGCGCCAGGCCACACGCCCGGCTCATCCGTACTGCGGCTCGCATCCGGGAGCGACCGGGCGGTCTTCGTCGGCGACCTTCTCCACAGCCCGGTGCAGATCCTCACACCCTCCTGCAACAGCTGCTTCTGCCTGGATGCGGAACAAGCAGTGGCCAGCCGCCGTCAGATCCTCGAACGAGCCGCCGCCGAAAGGGAGTTGGTCGTCCCTGCACACTTCGGCGGGGCAGGTGCCGTGGAAGTCCGGCAAGAGGGCGGCGGGTTCACCCTCGGACGGTGGGCGGCCTACGGTACGGAGTAGGTCGCGTCAGCCATAGCAACTACGGACCGCGACCATTGCGCACCGAATCTCGGATTTGCGCAGTCAGTGCGCATCCTGAGCCGACATTGCGCATCAAGTCGTGGACCCTGCACGCCCTACGCCCTACACCAGGCTGTCCCGCCAAGCCCGGTGCAGATCGGCGAACCGGCCCGCCCCGCCGGTGAGTTCCGCCGGGGTGCCGTCCTCGACGATCCGGCCGTGCTCCATCACCAGCACCCGGTCCGCGATCTCGACCGTCGACAGCCGGTGGGCGATCACCACCGCCGTACGGCCGCGCAGCACCGTCGTCATCGCGCGCTGAACCGCCTGCTCGCCAGGGATGTCCAGGGAGCTGGTCGCCTCGTCGAGGATGAGCACCGCGGGGTCGGCCAGCAGCGCCCGCGCGAACGCGACGAGCTGGCGCTGACCCGCCGAGATCCGCCCGCCCCGCTTGCGTACGTCCGTGTCGTAGCCGTCCGGCAGACTGCTGATGAAGTCGTGCGCGCCGATCGCCTTCGCCGCCTGCTCGATCTCCTCGCGGGTCGCGTCCGGGCGCCCGATCGCGATGTTCTCCGCGACCGTCCCGGAGAACAGGAACGCCTCCTGCGTCACCATCACGACCCCGCGCCGCAGTTCGGGCACGGCCAGCTCGCGCAGGTCGACGCCGTCGAGGAGAACCCGCCCGTCCGTGGGGTCGTAGAAGCGGGCCAGCAGCTTCGCGAGCGTGGACTTGCCCGCGCCGGTGGAGCCGACGACCGCGACGGTCCGGCCCGCCGGGATCGTCAGCCCGAAGCGGGGGAGTACCTCGCCGCCGGTGCGGTAAGCGAACCGCACGTCCTCGAAGACCACCTCCCGGCCGGGGCCGGCGGCCTCGGCGAGGTCCGGCAGCCGCACGGGACGTTCGGGCTCCGGCACGGACGGCGTCTGGGCCAGCAGACCGGCGATCTTCTCCAGCGACGCGCCCGCCGACTGGTACGAGTTGAGGAACATGCCGAGACGGTCGATCGGGTCGTACAGCCGGCGCAGATACAGCACCGCGGCCGCCAGCACGCCCAGTGCCAGTGTCCCCTCGGCGACCCGGTACGCGCCCCACAGCACCATCCCCGCCACGGCGGTGTTGGCGACCAGCCGGGAACCGACGACGTAACGGGCCATCTCCAGCAGGGCGTCACCGTTGCTGCGGGCGTGCCGCTCGTTCAGCGCGCGGAAGCGGTCGTCGTTGGCGCGCTCGCGGCGGAACGCGCGCACCGGCCGGATGCCGTTCATCGTCTCCGCGAACTTCACGATGACGGCCGCGATCGCGGAGGACCGCTCGGTGAACACGACCGCCGCGCGCCGCTGGTAGAGCCGGACGAGCAGATACAGCGGTACGAAGCTGAGCACGGCCAGACCCCCGATGCCGGGGTCCAGCCAGAGCAGCATCGCCGAGATGTAGACGAACGCGAGGACGACGCCGATCAGCTCCTGGAGCCCCTCGCTGAGCAGTTCCCGCAGCGACTCGACGTCGGTCGTGGAGCGGGAGATCAGCCGGCCCGAGGTGTACCGCTCATGGAAGTCCACACTGAGCGCCTGGGCGTGCCGGAAGATCCTGCCGCGCAGATCGAGCAGGACGTCCTGGTTGACGCGGGCGGCGGCGCGGATGAACGCGTACTGGAACACACCGGACGCCACCGCGCACACGGCGTACCCGATCGCCACGACCACGAGCGGCCCGTGGTCACCCCGGCGCAGCGCCGGGACGCCGCTGTCGATGGCGTACGCGACGAGCAACGGGCCGGCCTGCGCGGCGGCCTGCTGGAGCAGCAGCAGCAACGCGGAGAGCGCGACCCTGGCCCGCCGGGGCGCCAGCAGCGACCGCAGCAGCGCCCCGGTGGCGCCCTCGGGCGTGGGGAGGGCGTCGCGGTCGAACGGGTCCCGCTCTCCGCCCGCGCGCTCCCCGGCCGTGTCGTCGGCGTCCGCGTACGGCTGTGTGGTCGTCGATGACGTCATCGGACTCGCTCCTCGGCGTGCGCGCCCGACATCAGCCAGGCGTACTCGGCGTTGTCCCGCAGCAGTTCGTGGTGGGTGCCCACAGCCGCGATCCGGCCCTGGGACAGCAGTGCCACCCGGTCGGCCAGCAGCACCGTGGACGGCCGGTGCGCCACGACGAGCGCGGTCGTGTCCTCCAGGACGCGCCGGAGCGCAGCCTCCACCAGCGCCTCCGTGTGCACGTCCAGCGCCGACAGCGGGTCGTCGAGGACGAGGAACCTCGGCCGCCCCACGACCGCGCGGGCGAGCGCGAGCCGTTGCCGCTGGCCGCCGGAGAGGCTCAGCCCCTGCTCGCCGACCTGGGTGTGGATCCCCTGGGGAAGCGTGTCCACGAATCCGGCCTGCGCCACGTCGAGCGCGCGCCGCAGGCCTTCGTCCCCCGCGTCCTCGGCTCCCATCAGCACGTTCTCACCGACGCTCGCCGAGAAGAGCGTGGGCTCCTCGAAGGCCATGGACACGAGCTGCCGCAGCTCCTCGCGGGGCATCGCGGCGATGTCCCGCCCGTCGAGCGTGATCCGCCCACCGGTCACCTCGTACAGCCGCGGTACGAGCGCGGTCAGCGTCGTCTTCCCGGACCCGGTCGCGCCGACGAGCGCCATGGTCTCGCCGGGCCGGACCCGCAGATCGATCCGTTCCAGCACGGGCGCGGACCGTGGGCTCGCGTCCGGGTAACGGAACTCGACCGCGTCGAAGACCAGCCCGCCCTCGGCGAGTCGCCCGGAGGGGGCAGGGGCCGACCGGCCGCTCGTCCGCGCAACGTGCCCGGCCCCCCGGCCGGCTGCGAGGTCCGCGCCGCCGGCCGGGGCGACGGCCGGGTCGGCCAGGCCCTGTCCGGGCGGTCTTGTCGGGCCCGCGACGCCGGCTACGACACCTCGCTGCGTTGTCGGAGTCGCCCAAGTACGCCCAGTACGAGGGCGATCTCCCCCAGAGCTGCGCCTGGGAGGTGCCCCCACCGC
>NZ_JBSGZO010000295.1:0-10982 GCF_053611045.1 Streptomyces sp. NPDC054841
GAAGGCCGCAGCCCGGAAGGAGGCGGCGGGGCGCTCGACGGCGTCCTCCACAGCGGCGGCCGCGAAGGCGCCGGGCAGGAAGGCGGCTGCGAAGGCAGGCGCCAGGAAGGCCGCCACGGCGGCCAAGGAGGCGGCAGAGGCCGCGGAGCAGACGGGAGCCAGGACGGTGGCAGCCAAGAAGAGCGCGGGCGGGACCAGTACGGCCACGAAGGACGCCGCTTCGGCGGTGCCCCCGTCCCGTGGCGCCGCCGCACCGGGAGAGCTCGCGGTACGGCCGGGCGAGGACCCCTGGACCCCTGAAGAGGTCGCCGCGGCGCGCGCCGAGCTGGAGAGCGAGATGGCCCGTCTGCAGGCCGAGATCAGCCACTCCGAGGAGTCGCTGACCGGGCTGATGCGGGACTCCGGGGACGGCGCGGGCGACGACCAGGCCGACACCGGCACCAAGAACATCACGCGGGAGCACGAGATGGCGCTCGCCGCCAACGCCCGCGAGATGCTCGAACAGAGCGAGCGGGCGTTGCACCGCCTGGACACCGGGACGTACGGCCTCTGCGAGATCTGCGGAAAGCCGATCGGAAAGGCGCGGATGCAGGCGTTCCCGCGGGCGACCCTGTGCGTGGAGGACAAGCAGAAGCAGGAGCGGCGCGGCTGAATCCGCACACGGGTCCGCCCACGGGGCCGCACCCTGGTCCGTGCGCCAGTGCGTGCCCCGGGCCGTCGCCCCGGTCCGTCGCCCCGGTCCGTACGGGGCCGTTCCGTGGTCCGTACACGGAGCGGACTCGGTGCCGTACTCGGAGCGGAGTCCGTACGCGTGTGCCGTACCCTCGTGATCAGTCAGGCACCTAGTTTGAGGGACTCACGTGGCAGAGGCGGAGCGCATCATCGGTACGCCGGATGTTGACGACGACGAGGCTGCGGCTTCTGCCGAGCAGCCCAAGGGCAGGCGCCGGATCTTCGCGCTGTTCACGGTGGCCGTCATGGCCTATCTGCTGGACCTCGGCAGCAAGATGATCGTGGTGGCGAAGCTGGAGCACCATGAGCCGATCAAGGTCGTCGGCGATCTGCTGAAGTTCGAAGCGATCCGGAACCCCGGTGCCGCCTTCGGTTTCGGCGAGGCCTTCACCATCATCTTCACGATCATCGCGACGGCCGTGATCGTGGTGATCGCGCGTCTCGCCCGCAAGCTCTACAGCCTGCCGTGGGCCATCGCGCTCGGCCTTCTGCTCGGTGGCGCGCTCGGCAATCTCACCGACCGGATCTTCCGTTCGCCCGGCGTCTTCGAGGGTGCGGTGGTCGACTTCATCGCGCCCGCGCACTTCGCCGTCTTCAACCTGGCCGACTCGGCGATCGTGTGCGGCGGCTTCCTCATCGTGATCCTGTCCTTCAAGGGCCTGGACCCCGACGGGACCGTCCACAAGGACTGACCGCCGGGACCGGACTCATGGCCGGACAAGACATCCCACGCGGATAGGCGTCAAGCCGCGGTGGCAGAGAGATCTTGCGGTGGCTGAGGCAGGTCCACCGTCGTCTCGTGTGTCTCGATGTCCGCCGGTGGGCGCGGAGCCGACCTCGTCTTGTCAACAGGACTCGATGGTCCGGGCATACTCAAAGGCTTGCTCCGCGCCCGGAAGGCCGGTGACCAAGATCAGGGCTCGCTTACCGTCCTTCGCGTCCCATTAGGCATACTCGACGGGTGAGCACCCTTCCCGACATCCGCACCCTGCCCGTACCCGACGGTCTGGAGGGCGAGCGCGTCGACGCCGCCATCTCCCGCATGTTCGGGTTTTCCCGCACGAAGGCGGCCGAGCTCGCTGCCGCGGGCAAGGTCCAGGTCGACGGCTCGGTGGTAGGAAAGTCCGAGCGGGTCAGCGGGGGCTCCTGGCTCGAGGTCGAGATGCCGCAGGCACCGGCGCCGGTGCAGATCGTGGCCGAGCCGGTCGAAGGCATGGAGATCGTGCACGACGACGACGACATCGTCGTGATCGTGAAGCCCGTGGGCGTGGCCGCCCACCCGAGCCCCGGCTGGACCGGCACGACCGTGATCGGCGGGCTCGCGGCGGCGGGGTACCGGATCTCGACGTCGGGCGCCGCCGAGCGCCAGGGCATCGTGCACCGGCTGGACGTCGGCACCTCCGGGCTGATGGTGGTCGCCAAGTCGGAGCGGGCGTACACCCTGCTGAAGCAGCAGTTCCGGGACCGTACGGTCGACAAGCGCTACCACGCGCTGGTGCAGGGCCACCCGGACCCGCTGAGCGGCACGATCGACGCGCCCATCGGCCGCCACCCCCAGCACGACTACAAGTGGGCCGTGACCGCCGAGGGCAAGGCGTCCGTCACCCACTACGACCTGATGGAGGCGTTCCGGGCGGCCTCGCTGCTGGACATCAAGCTGGAGACGGGCCGTACGCACCAGATCCGGGTGCACATGGCAGCCCACCGCCACCCGTGCGTGGGCGATCTGACCTACGGCGCCGACCCGACGATGGCCCGGCGGCTCGGTCTGACCCGGCAGTGGCTGCACGCGGTGCGGCTCGGTTTCGAGCACCCGTCGGACGGCCGGTGGGTCGAGTTCGAGAGCCAGTACCCCGACGATCTTCAGGCGGCGCTCGACAGGATCGCGGCGGAGAGCGCGTGAGCGGCTTCGTCGTACGGGAAGCGGTGGACCCGGCGGACCTGGAGGCGTGCTTCGCGGTGCGCAAGGAGGTCTTCGTCGTCGAGCAGCGGGTGCCGCAGGAGATCGAGTACGACGCGTACGACGCGGCGGACGCGGACACGATTCACGTCCTCGCGGTCGGCCCCGACGGTCCGCTGGGCACGGGCCGGCTGCTGCACGGCCCGGCCGCGGCGGGCAAGACCGGCGGCGACGCGTCGGTCGGCTCCCTCGGCAGGCTCGCGGTGACCAAGGCGGCCCGCGGCCTCGGCGTCGGCGTGGCCCTGGTCCGCGCGATCGAGGACGCGGCGCGGGGGCGTGGTCTCGCCGCGGTGGATCTGCATGCGCAGACGCATGCGCTGGGCTTCTACGAGCGGCTCGGGTACGAGGCGTACGGCCCGGAGTTCCCGGACGCGGGCATTGCGCACCGGGCGATGCGGCGCGCGCTCTAGGTCCTGTCCGGGCGATCTTCGAGGACCAGGCCGCGGCGTCAGATGCATGGGGTCTCCCCAGGCCCGGAGGGCCGAGGGGACGCATCGCAAGGCGGTGGGGGCACCTCCCAGGCGCAGCTCTGGGGGAGATCGCCCTCGTACTGGACGTACTTGGGCGACTCCGACAACGCAGCGAGGTGCCGTAGCTGGGGGTACCTCCCAGGCGAAGCTCTGGGGGAGCGTCGCGGGCCCGACAAGATCGCCCGGACAGGACCTAGCCTGCGCTCTCCGGGGCTCCGCCCCGCAGTCCCAGCCCGTCCGGCGCTTGAGGACACGGCCGAAGGCTGTACGGGGGCTGGGGCTTGCCCCCAGCCACCCCCAACCGTCCACGCCCCCAGCGAGAGCTACGTCACGTCTCCTCAGGTCCCGCATGGTGCATCCCGCCTCAGCGGTAGCGGGAGGTATCCGACACCACAGAGACCCGATGCTTGTTCGGGATCCTGAATTCGACCGCTGAAAACAGCAGGGGATCGGGCTGGTCAAGGGGAAGTACGTGGCAGGCTTGCAGGGCTGATCGTCGATGTTTCGACCGTCCGAAGGTGCGCCCGTGGACCAATTGGCCCTGCTGTTCGTGCTGTTGCTGGGGGCCGTGGTCACGGTGCCGCTCGGGGAGCGGCTGGGGCTGCCGGCGCCGGTGCTCATGACGATCGCCGGTGTGGTGCTCGCACTGTTGCCGTTCGTGCCCAATGTCGGCGTGCCGCCCGAATACATCCTTCCGCTGCTGCTGCCGCCCCTGCTGTACGCCGCCGTGCAGCGCACCTCCTGGCGGCAGTTCGCCGCGAACATCCGGCCCATCCTGCTGCTCGCGGTCGCCCTGGTTTTCGTCACCACGGCGGCGGTGGCGGCCGTGGCGAACGCCGTCGTGCCCGGGCTGCCGCTCGCCGCGGCGGTCGCCCTCGGCGCGCTCGTCGCCCCGCCCGACCCCGTCGCCGCGACGGCCGTCGCCGGATCGCTCGGACTGCCCCGCAGGCTGGTGTCGATCCTGGAGGGCGAAGGACTCTTCAACGACGTCACCGCGATCGTGCTCTACCACGTGGCGATCGCGGCAGTCGTCAGCGGGACGTTCTCCTGGCCCCGGGCGGTGGGGGAGCTGGTGCTCTCCGCGGTGGTCGCCCTGGTCGTGGGCCTGGTGCTCGGCTGGCTCTCCAACCGGCTCATGGGGCTGCTCGGCGACCCGACCCTGCAGATCGGGCTCACCCTGCTCGTGCCGTACGTGAGCTATGTGCTCGCGGAGGAGCTGCTGGGGTCCGGTGTGCTCGCCGTCCTGACCACCGCGCTCTATCTCGCCGAGAACGCCGTCGACGCGGACGACGTGATGGGGCGGCTCGCGGGGAACACGTTCTGGCACATCGTGGACACCCTCGTGACCGGCGTCGCCTTCGGTCTCATCGGTCTCGAACTCCAGCACGTCTTCGGCACGGCCGCAGGGCGGTGGGCCGAGATGACGGCGTGGGGCGCGGCGGTCGTCGGCGTCGTCGTGGTCGTACGGTTCCTGTATCTGATGCCCGCCACCTGGCTCGCGAAGCGGCTCCACAAACGCAGGGACTACGACGAGGAGATCCCGGTCGGCTGGCGCGAGACCGTGGTCATGTGGTGGTCGGGCATGCGGGGCGTGGCCTCGGTCGCCCTCGCCCTGGCCATTCCGCTCAGAACCGGCGACGGGGCGCCGTTCCCCGCGCGCGACGAGATCATCTTCATCGCCTTCGCGGTGATCATGACCACCCTGGTCGCCCAGGGGCTCACCCTCCCATGGCTGGTCAAGCGGCTCGGCGTACGGGCCGACACGGACGCCGAGCAGGCGCTGGAGCGGCAGCTCGCCGTGCGCGCGGCCAAGGCGGCGAAGCACCGGCTGAAGGAGATCGAGGAGGTCGAGGAGCTCCCGGAGGACACCGCCGAGCGGCTGCACCGCGCGGCGTACGACATCGGGGCGCGGATCAGCCCCGACATCGTCGACGAGGAGCGCCGTGAGTGGTTCGCGCAGCGGGTGGCCCGGTTGCGCACGATCCAGCGCATCCAGCGCGAGATGATGTCGGCCGCCCGCCACGAGGTCCTCGCCGCCCGCAGCGAGCCGGGCACCGACCCGGAGGTGGTGGACCGCGTTCTGCACCACCTGGATGTGCGCAGCCTCCGCTGACGCCGCGTCCCGTACGACACCGGCCGGCGAGCACGTGCCGCGCGGCGCCGGCCGGCGTCGTACGGGGACGCGGGACGCGGGACGCGGCTGGCGGTCCGCCGATCGAAGCCCGGCGGAGCGCGGTGCCGGTCGTAGGATCAAGGTATGGCGCGCACCGTGGTGATCAGTGGCGGAGGTACCGGGATCGGGTTCGCGGCGGCGGAGGCGTTCGCCGCGGACGGGGAGCAGGTGGTGCTGCTCGGACGGCGCGAGAAGGTGCTCGCGCGGGCGGCCGCGCGGATCCCCGGCGCCCGCTACTGCGCCGCCGATCTCAGCGAGCCCCAAGGCGCCAGGCGCGCCGCGGAGTTCGCCGAGCGTGAGTACGGCACGGTCGATGTCCTGGTGCACAGCGCGGGCGGCAACGGAAGGCTGGAGGAGCAGCCTGAGTTCGAGGACCCGCTGGAGGCCGTCGCCCACGACTGGACCGTGAACTTCCGGCTCAACATCCTCACGGCCGCACTGCTCACCGAGGCCCTCAAGGACCATCTGGCGACGCCCGGCGGCCGTGTCCTGTTCCTCAGCTCGATCGCCGCCTACCGCGGCTCCGGCTCGGGCGCCTACGCCGCTTCCAAGGCCGCGCTGCACCCGTACGCGTACGACCTCGCGCGCCAACTCGGGCCGCGCGGCATCACCGTGAACCTGGTGGCGCCCGGGTTCGTCGAGGAGACTGGCTTCTTCGGGGGCGAACTCCCCGAGGAGCGCCGCAAGAAACTCATCGCGGAGACCTCCACCGGCCGCGCAGGACACCCCGGCGACGTGGCCCAGACCCTGCGCTGGCTCGCCTCACCGGCCGCCGGTCACATCACCGCCCAGGTCATCCAGGTCAACGGCGGCGCGGAGCACGGTCACTAGGGCCTGTCGTCCCTGGCCACGGCCGGTACGGGACGGAATCCTCCTCCGGTTCCGGGTGCTCGCCGGGCGGCTGTGCCGCCTGTGAGGTCGTGATGCGGGGCAGCGCGTGCGGCTGGTGGTCGCAGAGCCAGGCGATCAACTGCTCCCGCACCGCGCACCGCACCGTCCAGAGGTCGTCCGCGTCCTTCGCGGTGACCACCGCCCGTACCACCATCGTGCTCGCCGTGGTGTCCGTGACCGCGAGCGACCAGTCGCGGCCGTCCCACGCCGGGCACTCGCGCAGGACGTCGTGGAGCCGCTCGCGCATCTCGTGCACGGGCGCGGAGTGGTCCAGATGGAAGAAGACCGTGCCGGTCATCTGGGCCCCGCCGCGCGACCAGTTCTCGAAGGGCTTGCCGGTGAAGTACGAGACCGGCATCGTGATCCGGCGCTCGTCCCAGGTGCGTACGGCGAGGAAAGTGAGCGTGATCTCCTCGACCGTCCCCCACTCGCCGTCCACGACGACCGTGTCGCCGATCCGCACCATGTCGCCGAACGCGATCTGCAGCCCCGCGAAGAGATTGCCCAGTGTCGACTGTGCCGCGATACCGGCGACGATGCCGAGGACGCCGGCCGAAGCGAGCATGGACGCGCCGACCGTCCGCATCGCGGGGAAGGTCAGCAGCATCGCCGCGACCGCCACCACCCCCACCACCGCGGTCACGACCCGCTGGATCAGCGTGACCTGCGTACGGACCCGGCGAACCCGGGCCGGATCGCGGGTCGAGGCGGCATAGCGGCTGTAGGAGGACTGGACGACGGCCGTCGCGATCCGCACCACCAGCCAGGCCGAGGCACCGATGAGCACGAGCGTCAGCATTCGCCCGATGCCCGCCGCGTGCTCCTCGACGACCCCGATCCCCGTCTGCCGGAACGTCCCTCTGAGCAGCGCCGTACCGAGCACCGCCTGGAGCGGAACGCGGCAGCGGCGCAGCAGGCCCCACAGGGGGGTCTCGGTGTGCCGGGCGTCGGCCCGGCGGAGCAGCAGATCGACCAGCCATCCCACCACCGGAGTGAGCACGACCGAGCCGCCGGCAACGATCAACGGGCGCAGCACGTTCTCCATGTCTTCGAACGTAACCTGACCGCATGGACATCATGCTTTTTCACTCGACGTTCGGTCTGCGCCCCGCGGTACGGGACGCTGCCGAGCGGCTGCGGGCCGCCGGGCACGAGGTGTGGACGCCCGACCTCTTCGACGGCCGGACGTTCGAGACGCTCGAAGAGGCGAGGGCCTACAAGAACGAGATCGGCCTGGACGAGGTCCTGAGGCGGGCGATCGTGGCCGCCGCGCCCCACTCCGAGCGTGGACTCGTCTACGCGGGCTTCTCGTTGGGTGCGGCCGTCGCGCAGAACCTGGCGCTCGGCGACGAGAAGGCGCGCGGGCTGCTCCTGCTGCACGGCACGTCGGACATCGCGCCGGACACGAAGGTCGACGAGCTGCCCGTACAGCTGCATGTCGCCGACCCCGACCCGATGGAGCCGCACGACTGGCTGACCGCCTGGTACCTGCAGATGGGCAAGGCGGGGGCGGACGTCGAGGTCCACCGCTACCCGGGTGCCGGGCACCTCTACACGGATGCGGACCTGCCCGACTACGACGAGGACGCCGCCGAGCAGACCTGGCGGGTGGCGCTCGGCTTCCTGGAGACGCTGTAGGCCCTACGAGCGCCTACGAGCGCCGAGCCGCTCGAACAGCTCGAACCGCCCGTCGGTCACGTCCCCCGGCGCATGAATGGCGCCAGGCCAGGGAGTGTCTTCGAAGGAGCGTCGTCCGCCCGCCGGGCAGACGGGACTTCGAAGGCACTCCCTGGAGGAGAGCGGTGTCAGCCCGCTCGGTAGGCGGTCCAGCTGTCCTTCATCCGCTGCACCTGGCCTGCGGTGAACTGGTACATGCAGGCGTCGTAGGTGTAGTCCATGAAGTTGTGGATCGGGTCGACGCCGGTCTTGTTGACGCAGGTGTCGCGACCGGTCGGGCAGGCGTACGCGGCGCTCTTCTCGGCCGGGGTGTCGGCGACGTAGTCGCCGTTGCCGTTACAGCCGCCCTGGAAGGTGTGGTAGAGCCCCATCCAGTGGCCGACCTCATGGGTGGCGGTGTCGCCCTCGTCGTAGTTGGTCGCCGAGCCGCCGGGCAGTGAGGTGTCGAGCAGCACCACACCGTCCATGGAAGGGCTGGAGTTGTAGGACGACGGGAAGGTCGCCCAGCCGAGCAGACCGCCTCCGAGGTTGGCGGTGTAGACGTTCAGCGCGCCGGCGCCGCCCCGGCGGAGGGTGGACTTCATGGTCTTCTCGGCGGTGGAACCGGAGCTCAGGTTGTACCAGGACGCGTTGTCCGTGTAGTCGGTGCCGGCCAGCGAGAACTGGAAGGTGGAATCGGTGTTGCCGGTGCCCTGGCCGCTGTAGGCCGCGTTGAGGACCGCCATCTGGTTGCTGATGTCGGTGGCGCTGAGCTTGCCGGTGGCGCCGTCGTGGACGACGTGGAAGTAGACCGGGATGGTGGTCGACGCGGCGACGGACAGGCCACGGGCGTTCGTCCTCGCCGCCCCGAGTCTCTTCTTCAGATCCGCGTCCATGGCCTTGGCCTTGGCCTCGGTGACCTCGTTGGGCTCATGGGCGTGGCCGGAACCGGACGGCCGGGACTCGCGGGCGGCGGCGCTCGCGCCGTCCTCCGCACAGTCCTTGGCGGACGAGGCGGCGGGGGTCTTGGCGGCGGCGATCCCGGTAGGGGCGGAGAGCGGAGCGATGGCCAGGGTTCCGGCCATGATTGCCGTACCGATTGCGCGGTTACGCAAACGTGGGGATATACGGACAAGGGCACGCATTATGTCTCCTTGCGGGGGGTTGTGAAGGGGCCTTCTTGGCCACCGCGGGGAGATTACGGGTGCATGCCAGATGTAGTTGAGGATTGATCAAGCCCAATCAATCTTTGAGCAATTGAGGGCATCAGGGAGAAATCCTTCAGCCCTGTCCGGGGTTTGAGATCTGCGTGTAACGAATGGGCATAGAGAAACGGGTGGTGTGTCCGCATTGGTGCTGCGGAGCACACCACCCGTTGTGGCGATGTGATGAGGTGTTAACAGATCACGGAGTGGCTGAATTTCGCCCCTCAGTGCACCGGCTGGTTCACGCGCTCGACCTTCTGCGTTCCGTTGAGCGTCCGGTACGAGCGCGCCCAGGTGGCCGTCGCGTCCTGCCGCGCCTTGTCGGAGAGGACGTAGTAGTCCATCTGCGAGCGCTCGGCGGTCACGTCGAGCACGCCGTACCCGTGGCTGTCCATGTCGAGCCACTTCACATGGCGGTTGGCGGCCTTGAGGGCGGTGGACGCCACCAGCGAGAGCGTGCCCGGGGCGACATGCAGGGTGTCGTCGAGGTTGTCGGAGGTCACCGACGTCACCACGAACTCGGTCGCGGCCGACCGCGACAGCGGGTACGTCGCCGCCGTCACCGGTACGTCATTGGCCCAGGCCATGTGGATGTCGCCGGTGAGGAAGACCGTGTTCTTGATCCCGCGGTCGGTCAGATGCTTCAGCAGCTCCTTGCGGTCGTCCGTGTACCCGTCCCACTGGTCCACGTTGATCGCGAGGCCCTCCTTGGGCAGACCGAGCAGCGCGGCGATCGGGCCCAGCAGATGGGCCGGTACGGAGCCGAAGGCGACCGGCGAGATCATGACCGACGTACCGACCAGCTTCCAGGCCGCGTCCGAGGACGCCAGGCCCGACTTCAGCCAGTCGAGCTGGGCGCGGCCGGTGATCGTGCGCTCCGGGTCGTCGACCTTGCCGCTGCCCACCGACGCCTGCTGCGAACGGAACGAGCGCAGGTCCAGCAGGTGCAGATCGGCCAGCTTGCCGAAGCGCAGCCGGCGGTAGACCGTGCCCTCCGTCGAGGCGCGTACGGGCATCCACTCGAAGTACGCCTGCCGAGCCGCCGCGGCGCGCGCCGCGAAGTCGCCCTCGGTGCCCGGCGTGTGGTTCTCGGCGCCGCCGGACCAGCTGTCGTTGGCTATCTCGTGGTCGTCCCAGATCGCGATGACCGGGTGCGCGGCGTGCAGCGCCTGAAGGTCGGCGTCCGTCTTGTAATTGCCGTGCCGGGTCCGGTAGTCGGCGAGGCTGACGATCTCGTGCCTGGGCTCGTGCCGCCGTACGACGTACTTGTCCTCCGGGTAGCCGCCGCTCTCGTACTCGTAGATGTAGTCGCCGAGATGCAGGATCGCGTCCAGGTCGGCGCGGGCCGCCAGATGCCGGTACGCCGAGAAGTAGCCCGACTCCCAGTTGGCGCAGGAGACCACTCCGAAGCGCACTCCGGGCGCGGCGGCGTCGGCGGCCGGGGTGGTCCGCGTACGGCCGACGGGCGAGACCGCCGAGCCGGCGGTGAACCGGAAGTAATGAACGGTCGCCTGGCGAAGTCCCCTTACATCCACCTTGACGGTGTGGTCGGAGGCGGCGGTCGCGGTCGTCCGCCCGCGGGCGACGACGTTCGAGAAGCCCTTGTCCTCCGCGACCTCCCAGCTCACCTCCGTGTCGGGGCCCTTGCCCGAGCCGGGCAGGGCGTCCGGTGCCGGGGTGACACGGGTCCACAGCAGTACGCCGTCGGGGAGCGGGTCGCCGGAGGCGATTCCGTGGAGGAAGGCCGGGCCCTGCTCGACGGCAGAGGCGGCGGTGGCACCCGCGAGAACGGGTGCGGCAACAGCCGTGGCGGCAGCGGCCTTGACGACCGTGCGGCGGCTCGGTGATGAAGGGAGTCTGTTGGTCACGGCCGATCAGATTACTGACCAGTAAGC
>NZ_JBSGZO010000296.1:0-10964 GCF_053611045.1 Streptomyces sp. NPDC054841
GCTCACGGCCCGTCCGGGAAGTCTCCGGACATCGCCGCCGCCATCCGCAGATGCGGCGCCGCCTCGGCGCCCCGCCCCTGCCGTTCCAGCGTGCGGCCGAGCATCAGCCGGGCGTAGTGCTCGACCGGGTCGCGCTCCAGGACCGCGCGCAGCTCGGCCTCGGCCTTCCCGAGCTGGGCCGAGTGGTAGTACGCCCGGGCCAGCAGCAGCCGCGGCGCGACCTGCTCCGGGACCTCCGCCACCAGCCCGCCGAGGATCCGCGCAGCGGTGAGGTACTCCTTGGCCTCGAAGAAGAACTGCGCACGGTCCCAGCGCTCCGAGGCCGTCCCGAACTCGTAGTACGTCTCGCTCACTTGCTCTCCCTCCGAGGTGGCCTGCTCCGCCGCCCTGCGACACCGCCAACCGGAGAGATTGATCGAATATTCCACAATGGCCCGGCAGTGTGTACGGCCGCACGCGCCGTAACGGCTGAGTGCGCTCACCGTATGAAGAACGGCGTGCCGCCGCGCGGGAAGCTCTCCATCACCTCGCGCGCGAGACGGTGGAACACGCTCTGTGTGGCGGGGGCGAGTGCCGCGAGCTCCGTCAGGCCCTGGCCGCGGATCGTCGCGTCGTACGGTACGGCCATCAACCGGCCCGTCAGGCTGCCGAGTTGCGCCGATGCCTCCCGCAGCCGGCCGTCGATGTCGCCGTCGTCCTCCGCGTCGCACAGTGCCACCGTCGAATGGGCCACGAGGTCGAGACTCTCGCGCGCGAGCCACGCCATCAGCTTGGCGGTCCTCTCCACCTGGCCCGGCGCCGCCGTGGCAGTGAAGACGAGGTGGTCGACCGAGCCCAGCAGGCTGCGCAGCGCCTCGCCGTCGGGCGGCAGGAACGAGTCGGACGCGTCCACGACGGTCGTGCCGTACTGGGTGACCCACTCCACGTGGCTGCGTCGCGGGCCCGTGCCGAGGTCCAACCGGTCCCCGGGCCCGACGCTCACGTACAGGAACCGGGCCCCCGCCGAGTCGGTGAAGGTGAGGTAGTCGTCACCGCTGGGGCAGGCCAGCGCCGTCCCGCCGGCGAATCGCTGGGCGCCGGCCGCGTCCGCCGGTGCGACGCGGTAGCCGAAGACCTGCGTCCGCCGGCTGGCCGGAACCATGATCACCGGGGTCCGGTAGGCGTCCGCGACCGGTTCGGCCAGCGCCGAGGCGAGGTGCGCGGCGACCGTACTGCGTCCGGAGCCCGGCCGTGCGCCCAGTACCGCGACGCAGAATCCGCGCCGCGCGGGACCGATCGGAGCGAGCCGCTGATCGGTCGCCTTGGCGCGGGAACGGGAGCCGAACCGGCGGCGCCCTGGACGCTGCGGAGGCTCCCCGGGAAGCCGCAACCAGCGTTCGACGGATACGCCGACGGGCTTCGGGGCCGCGGAGGGTGCGGCCGAAGCGTTCGGCTGGACGGGCACTTGGGGGCCCACACCCTCGTATCCGACGCCGTCCGGGGCGGTGCGGCGGATGCGGGCTCCGTCGATGAGCGTGACGGCGGACGGTGACAGCCATTCCCCCAGCGGGCGGGACGCGGCGCCTCGCGGCACCCGGTCCCGCAGCAGACTCAGCACGTCCCGGGCCGTCGGCGGTCCGTCCGTGCCGTGCAGGCAGGTGCTGACCACGGCATGGAGGGCCTGATCGTCCCGCGCGTAGGACGACGGCTCCCAGTCCGACGCGTCGAGTGGTTCCAGCGTGCCGCGATCGGCGTCATAGCGGGGGGCGCTGGGGGACCGGTCGGTGCCGAGCGCCGCGTGGACGACGAGAGCCCCCAGCGACGCGACGTCGTCCTCGGGCCGCGCGGCCTCGTCGTCGGGGCCGGCGGGAGCGCCGTCGATCGTCGCCCGGTGCCAGCCGGTGAGGAGCGGACCGTCCTCGGTGATCAGTACGTGGCGGGGCTGCAGCCGCCCGTGGACGACGCCGGCACTGTGACTGTGGGTCAGGGCCGCGGCCAGACGCTGGGCGAGGCACAGCGCGGCCTCCACGCCAAGTGACCCCGTGGAACTGATGAGTTGTCCCAGGTGCGGTGCCGGGCGGCCGGACCGGGAGCCCGCGAGCGAGCTCGCCGTCCAGTTCGGGGTGGTGTGCGTCGCGTCGGACTCGATCAGGGACGGGAGACAGTCGTGGGCGAATCTGGCCAGGGCGGCGTGCTCGGTGGCCACGTGCTCGGGCCGGACCGTGCGCAGGAGCACCTCGTGGCCGTCCGGGCTGATCCCCAGGTGGGTCCCGGACCAGCCGCTCTCGCCGAACCTCGCGGCGAGCCGGTAGCGGGGCCGGGTGCGTGTCTTCACCGTCGTGACCAGCGCCCAGGGGCTGCGCGGGGCGGGCGCCGGCCGGTCCATGGGCGGGAACGACGACGGCAGCAGGGCGGAAGGCTCCGCGGCGGGCGCCGGTTCCTCCTGGGGCAGCGCGGTGGGCAGCTCGCTCCACTCCGCTCCGGGCAGGGCGCCGAGCCCCAGTCGCTGCAGCAGCGCGGGCCCGAGCCACGCGAAGCTCCGAGCGTGCTCGGGAAGCCGCTCGGGACCGTCCGCCCGGTTGAGCCAGGCGGCGAACTCGGGTGCCTGCCCGGCCAGTCCGGCCACCAGTGCGGACACGCGGCGCGCCGTCAGCACGATCTCGGCCGTGGGGACGGCGTCGAGCAGGACGTCACGGGTCCGGTCGCTGAAGGAGAACAGCCTGCGACCGTGGCCGCGGTCGGCGCCGCCCGCGCGGTCGGCGGGCCGGTCGTTCCCGTCCAGCCGCATCAGCCCGCCCAGGAAGACCTCCGCCAGGTGCGCGGTGGTGGCCTGCCAGGGCACCGCGTTCGTCACCAGGCGCATCACCGGGACCGTGACCGGAGCGATCGCCGCGAGATGCGCCGCCAGTCGATACGCCTCGGGTGACGCCGTACTGCGAAAGCGCCGGACGTCATCGCGGGGCGCGACGTCGGCCGATGTGCCGGCAGCCGCGGCCTCGGGGTCCCACAGCGTGAACACGGTGTCCATGCCGCCCGTCGCCGCCGCCCGTGCCCAGCGGCCGAGCCCCTGCGGCGTCGGCTCGAGCACCGGCAGCGCCCGGCCGGTGAACGCGCTGAGCTCCGGCGGCAGCAGAGAATCACGCACCCTCCACTGGCTGTTGGGAGCCCCGGGATGCGGCACCCGGACCGTCCAGCGGCGTACCGGCAGCGCCGACCCCTCCCACAGGCGCGGGGGCAGCGCGTGCACGATCGCGGTCGGTCCGCAGTCCGACCAGCGGGTCAGTACCCGGCGCAGCGCGCTGCCACGCCAGGCCGCCCCCGCCCCGTCGGTGATCACGAGGGTCATGGTGCGGCCCGAGGGATCGCAGATCACTTCCGGCGGAACCCACGCCCCCGCCGTGCCGAACGGCCTCGTGGACAGCACGGGCCGGCCCGGGGTCCGCCCGTCCGGCCCGTCCGGGCGCAGTGCCCACGTACGGATCTGCCGGAAGGCGCCGAGGCGGGCGCAGAGCGTGCGGATGTCGGCGTACAGCTGCTGCCAGAGCAGCATCGAGACGCTGTCGTCCACGACCAGCGCCAGATCGAGCCAGCGTTCGCGCCCCGGCCTGGTCACCACGTCGACGAGGCCGGTGTGGGCGATCCGGGAGGCGGTGACGGCCTCGTCGATCTCGGTACGGCGAGGGTCGGCGCGGAGCCGTTTGAGGGGGCGCAGTGCGCGGGCGGTGTGCAACGGGGCGGTCAGACCGCGCGGTTGGGCGATGCGTACGGAGACGGCGCGAGGCAGGACCGGGGGCGGGTCGGCGGCGTTGCCCGGGCCGTCGGGCGGCGGTGGGGGCTCCTCGCGGCCGTCCTCGTCCGGGTGGCTGCCGGGCTCGTCGGTGTCGGTGCCGTCCGTGTTCTGCGCGTCGTGTGCGTCCTGGGTGTCCGCTGCGTCCTTTGCGTCCTCTGCACCATCCGCGTTCTCGGTTTCCGGGACCGTGGGCTGCGGTTCGGCCGGCGCGGCGTGCAGGCCCGCGGCGTCGGCGGTGTCCGGACCGGTCGCCATGCCGTCGGAGGGCTCGGGGCCGTCCTGTGCCGGGCCCGACCGCCCGGTCCCCGCTCCCGACGACACGTCGAGCGCCAGCGGGGCGTCCGCGCCGCCGGGCACGCGCTCGGCCAGCCACAGCACGTCGGCGAGCTCCTCGGCGGTGACCTCACCACCGAAGAGCCCGGTCAGGTCCCGGAGCCGGTCGATGTCGAGCACGGTCAGGCCGGCCCTCCGAGCTGGCGCAGCACCGAGTCCAGGAGCCCTTGCGCGTGCAGGTCGACGCCGCCCAGCCGCAGATGGGCCGCGTTGAGCAGTTGGTCGGTGGCGAGTTCACCGGGGGCCCGGCGGGCCAGGAACGCCTGGATCAGGTCCTCGACACGCGGCAGCGCCTCCTCGCCGAGATGCGCCGCCACGATGGCGCGCAACCGCTCCTCGTCGGGGTCCGGCAGGTCGAGGCGCAGACAGCGCCGCAGGAAGGCCGGAGGGAATTCACGTTCGCCGTTGCTGGTGATGACGACGACCGGGAACTCCTGGCAGCGCACCAGGCCCCGGTGCACCGGCTGCGGTTCGGCGGCATGCAGGGCGTGGACGTACACGGTGTCCTGCCCCGGAGGCAGCCGGGACAGCTCGGGGATCTCGAACTCCCCCTCCTCGAAGACGGCCAGCAGGTCGTTGGGCAGGTCGATGTCCCCCTTGTCCAGTTCGTCGACCAGCAGGACCCGGGGCTCCTCGGAGGGCAGCAGCGCGGTGCCGAGCGGACCCAGCCGGATGTAGCGGCCGATGTCCGGTGACTCCGGTGACTCAGGTGGCGTGGAGTCCTCCCGTGCGGCGCCCTCACCGCGGAGGTTCGACTCGCGCAGTCGTCCCACCGCGTCGTACTGGTAGAGCGCCTCGGCCAGGGACGACCTGCTGTTCACGGTCCAGCGCAGCACCTTGCCGAGCGACATCTCACGCGCCACCGCGTACGCGAGCGACGACTTGCCGGTGCCCGGATGGCCGGTGACCAGCAGGGGGCGCCGCAGATGCAGCGCCGCGTTGACGACGTCGGTCTCGGGACGCCCGATGAGGTACGGGCGCGGGGAGCCGGCGGTACCGGGACCGGCGCCGGCGCCGCGCTCCGCGTCCGCCGCCCCGAAGCGCCGCCAGGGCGGCGGCTCGGGCATGGAGACCCGTCGCACCTCCCCGTCTCCCCGGAACAGGAACCAGCCGTCCGTCTCCGGCGGTTGGGCGTGATGCGGGTGCTGCGCGGACGTCATCGGTGTCGCGTCTCCTCTCATGGCGTACGGCCGAGGGCTGCCGGGTCCTCGTACGACGGGTCGCTCCACAGCGCCCGCGGCGGCAGCCGGGACGCGTCGTCCCACACCAGCGCGGGCGTGACGGCCGTGTGCCGGGAGTCGTCGGCCTCGGCGAGGGCGCGGGCGCGATGGCGGCGCACCCGGTGCGGCAGACCCTTCGGCGGTCCGTTCAGCACCAGGGCGAGGAGCCGGTCCCCGCCCGTGGGCGCGGGCGAGGCGCACCGGTCCCAGACGACGACGGGCACACCGAGCGCCAGACACACGGCCCGTAACGACCCGCGATGCTCCTCCGCACAGTCGACGATCACCCGGGCCAGCCCCGGGTCCTCCGTGAGCAGCCCGTAGACCTGGTGGCGTGTGGTGTGGCGGCGATCCAGTCGCAGGACGCCGCCCCCGCGCTCCAACTCCGCCCAGCGCGCCCGCCAGTCCGGCAGGCGTTCAGGCACCCGCCTGCGGATCTCCGGGCAGCGGATGACGACGGCGTACTCGGCACCGAGGACGACGGGCGCCTCGTACGGTGATGTCTCCTGCTCCCACTGGTCCACGGCGACATCCAGATCGTCCGCTTCGAGCAGCACCTCGATGAGCGCGCCCGGGGCGTCCGGCGACGCGGACGGCGTCCTTTCCCGCGCCAGTACGCCGTGGAGCAGCCGCGCGATCTGCGCCGGGGTGCGGTCCACGTCGTCCGACACGACCAGGCGCTCGGCGCCGCCCGCCGCATCCTCCGGAGCCGCTTCGCCCGTGGCGGACTCGTACCACGCCTCGCAGCGGAAGGTCTCGCCGGAGACCCGGGTGAGCCGCACCGTCAGACGCGGTACCGGCGGTGTGCCGTCCTGCTGCCTGCGCCGCGCCCAGGCGATGGCGTCGTCCCGCCGCTCACCGAGAGCCTCGGCCGCGACTCCGAGCCGGTGGGCGACCTGCTCGGACCAGTCGCGCAGATCGCGCGACTGCTTCTCCTCACAGGTGGCGGCCAGATACTCCACGGCCCGCAGCAGGGCGGGTACGCGCGGCGAACCCGCCGGTACGGGCGCGCTGTCGCCCCAGAACCCCTCCAGCTCCTCGACCAACCGGGCTGTCGTGTCCGCCAGCCGAGGGGCGGCAGGCGCCTGCGCCGGCTGCGTCTCCTCTCCCGGTACGCCGTCGAAGAGCGTGGTGTGCGGCAGGGCCGCACGGGCCGCTTCGGGGAGCCGCGCGGCCGCCTCCGGCGGCAGCAGGTCCAGGAGCCAGCGGTGTTCGCGTACGGACAACAGGCCCTGGACGGCGGCAGCACGGCCGAGGAAGAGCAGTTTCAGCGCTGCCTCGCGCTCGCTGCCGGGCAGGCCCTCTGTCAGCACGGCGAGCGCCCTGGGGTGGGTGAGCAGCAGATCGACGAGGTCGTCCACCGTGGGGACGGTTCCCGGGGCCCGGGTCAGCCCCAGTTCGCCCGCGAGCCGGTCGGCGTGTTCGGCGCGCCGCTCGGGGTCGGCGCACAGGTGGGCGACCACGGCGGCTATGCCGTGCCGGGTGCCGGGGTCGACGAGTGCCGTCTCGTGCGCGGCTCCACTCCACGGGGCCGTCGAGCCGGGGGACCGGGGCTCCGCGGCCTCCAGCTCGGCGCGTACGCCCTGCCAGGGCAGGGCGAGTGTCCTGCGGGTGACGTCCCCCGGGCGGAAGGGCCCTTCCGGCGGCTGAAGGACACCCAGGACGACGCCGACCGCGGCCTGTTGTCCGTTGCACCACAGCGGACCTCCGCTGTAGCCGGGGCCGATGGCCGCTCCGCGGATCCCGGCGTCGACGAACGCGAGCCGTTCGTCGCACCATTCGACCTGCCCGTCCGCGTACGTGAAGGGCTGGCCCGTGCTGTACCAGGCCCGCACCCGCTGCTCCTGCGCCATGTCGGCCCACTCGACCGGGCGAACCGGCGCGGGCGGCTCGGAGTCCAGTTCGAGGACGGCGAGGTCCCCCTGCCACACGGCGCCCGCTCCTTTTGACGGCCGGTCCGCACCGGGCCCGTCGTGCTCCGCCCGAGCCGGAATCCACACGGCGAGACGGGCCGTCAGCGGATCGATGTGCGGCGCGACGGGAAAGGAGACGTGAACGGCTGCCGAAGCGGGCCGGTCCGTGGCGAACGGTTCCCGGCCAAGGCACTCGTTGACGACGTGCGCGCAGGTCAGCACGCGGCCCTCGCCCAGATAGACACCGCTGCCGACGGACCGTTCCGCCGTCCGTACGCAGGCCAGGGACGCACGCGCACCCTCGGCCCCGGACGACGCGGCGGATACCGGGCGGAACCAGAGACGCCGCGTGCGCGCCCCGCTACCACGCATACGCGGACGCGGAGTTGACGCGTTCAGGGCCCATCGGCATTGCCATTCGATCAGTTTGCACGAGGAGCGAGCGTGGGCGGTGGCGGTTGCGGATATTGAGCGCGTGCTCCGGCCCGTCCGCCCGGATGCGGGCCTGCCGGCTCCGGGGGAGTCTTGTGGACCTTGCCGGGCCCGACCCACAGGACACCCTGGGCCCAGTACCGTCCCGGACCGCTGGGAGGCGGCCCACAAACACAGTCCCACCAGGCGAATCCGAGTACACGGTGGCTCAGTCGGCAGGTCTTTGTGGCCCGCCCCGCACAGGACTAGGTTGGGCGTCATGAGCAATCTCGATCGTCAGGCTGCGCTCTCCGTATGTGGCGGCCGCGGCTTCGTCGTCGCCGAGCCGGTGCGTGAGCTCCTCGCCCCCCGCCATGTCCAGCTCGGCGAATCCACCGAGGTCCGCCGGCTGCTCCCCAACCTCGGCCGCCGCATGGTCGGCGCCTGGTGCTTCGTCGACCACTACGGCCCCGACGACATCGCCGACGAACCCGGCATGCAGGTCCCGCCCCACCCGCACATGGGACTCCAGACCGTGAGCTGGCTGCACGAGGGCGAGGTCCTGCACCGCGACAGCGTCGGCAGCCTCCAGACGATCCGGCCGCGCGAGCTGGGACTCATGACCTCGGGGCGGGCGATCAGCCACTCCGAGGAGAGCCCGAAGCCGCACGCCCGCTTCCTCCACGGCGCCCAGCTGTGGGTCGCGCTGCCCGACACCCACCGCGATGTGGAGCCGCACTTCCAGCACCACGCCGAGCTGCCGCGCGTCACCGCACCCGGTCTCACCGCGACGGTCATCCTGGGCGAGCTCGACGGCGCCGCCTCGCCCGGCTCGACGTACACCCCCATCGTGGGCGCGGACCTGGCGTTGTCCCTCGGCACCGAGACCAGCATCCCGCTCGAACCGGACTTCGAGTACGCCGTGCTGTCCATGTCCGGCGAGGCCCATGTCGACGGAGTGCCCGTGCTGCCCGGGTCGATGCTCTACCTCGGCTGCGGCCGCACCGAACTGCCCCTGCGCGCGGAGTCGGACGCGGGCCTGATGCTGCTCGGCGGCGAGCCGTTCGAGGAAGAGGTCATCATGTGGTGGAACTTCATCGGGCGTTCGCAGGAGGAGATCGAACAGGCCCGCAGGGACTGGATGGACGGCACCCGCTTCGGCGACGTAAAGGGTTACGCCGGGGACCGGCTGGCTGCTCCCGGACTCCCGCCGGTGGCGCTGAAACCACGCGGACGGGTGCGCTGACCAGGGATGATGCTCTCGGGGTGAGTCTCCCGGGTGGTGCCGGCACGCCGACGACGACTATTACGGCTGGACGCGTGGGTCGGCCAGGTCCTCATTCCGCGCAGCGGGCACAGCGTCGGGTGCCGGCACGGCATCCACGGCATTGCCCTCGGAGCCGAGGTTCCGCGCGGCCCGGTCGAAGTAGCGGAGCAGTTCCACCGGGAACGGCATCACGAGAGTGGAGTTCTTCTCCGCGGCAACCTCGACGACCGTCTGCAGCAGTCGCAACTGCATGGCCTCTGGCGTGTCGGCCATGATCCGAGAGGCGTTGGCGAGCTGCTGTGCGGCCTGGAACTCACCGTCGGCTGTGATCACTCGCGCCCGCCGCTCCCGCTCGGCCTCCGCCTGCCGGGACATCGACCGCTTCAGCGACTCCGGCAGCTGTACGTCCTTGATCTCGACCCGGTCGATGTGGACACCCCAGCCGGCTGCCGGGCTGTCGATCATCAGCGCCAGTCCCTCGTGCAGCCGTTCACGGTCGGACAGCAGGTCGTCCAGGTCGCTCTTGCCGATGATCGAACGGAGCGAGGACTGTGCCACTTGGCCGACAGCGAAGACGTAGTCCTGGACCTCGATCGAGGCTCGGGCGGGGTCGGTGACCCGGAAGTAGACGACGGCGTCGACCTTCACCGAGACGTTGTCACGTGTGATGCCCTCCTGCGTAGGGATCGGCAGCGTGACCACCTGGACGTTCACCTTCCGCATCCGGTCGGCGAACGGAATGAGGAAGGTGATGCCGGGCTGCCGGTACCCGGGCAGCGCCTTGCCGAACCGGAACACCACGCCCCGCTCCACCTGATTGACCACACGCATCCCGCTGCGCAGCACGACGAGTGCGCAGACCACGACAACGACGATTCCTGCTACGGCGGCTTCCACGGCAACGGCCCTTCCCCGAGAGGTGAGTGGGATACCGAAGATGACAGCGTCCGGAGCCGTACGGATCCCGGTCGAGCATCAGGGAGTCGTTAAGAGTGCGTCTTGTGGCGGGCTGGACGTCGCCCATGGACGCGGGCACGTCGGCTACTCGAGGCCGGAGACCTCGAAGACACTCTGGGCGGTCGCACGGTCGATCCGCGCCGAGAGACGTCGCAGCGCCGTCGCCCCGCACAGCAGGGAGCCTCGGGCGAGGCAGTCGCGGGCGCCCTCGTCGAGGAGGCGCCACAGCGGCGGATTGGTGATGAGGACCTGCGGGTCGAGTTCGACCCGTCCGCCCTCCGCGTCGCGCAGCACCAGCCGTTGCGCGACGCCGTCCTTCCAGCGTGCCGACACCAGGCGGTCGGTGCGCACCCGGCGCTCACCCAGCAGGCCGCGGGAAGCCAGCCAGCCCTTGCCCGCGGTCAGCCGGGGTGGCAGCAGCACCACGAACAGCAGCATGGTGAGGGCCACCCACAGCAGGGTGCGCACGGGAGTCAGCGTGCCTGCGCCCGTGTCGATGAGCAGGAGCAGCCCGAGGAGGAGCGCGCCGCAGCCGACCGCGCTCCGTGCGTTGGCGGCCCAGTGGGCGTCCCGCACGACTGATCCAGGAGGTTCTGCGCCTTTGGTGCTTTCCGGTGCAGACCGGGTGATACGTCGTCCCATGATGGCGAGGCTGGATACTTCCTCGTCGCCGGGCGCGGACGTTGACGTATCGCATATGCGGCGCCTGCTGCTTCTTGACGCCGTCCCAGGCGGCAAGCGTCAAGAGTGCGTGAAGGTGGCCCAATCCCACGACAAGAACGCGCCAGGACCGGGCACAACAGGCCGGATCTGAGCGCACCCTGAGCGGACCTGGACCAAAGGAGATCACCCCCATGTCCGTTCTGACGACCGAGGCCGAAGCCGCACCCGGCGCCGAGGAACCCCCGGATACCGGCGCGCGGCACAAGCTCACAGCCGTCACGGGCCTGGCCGCCCTTTCTCTCGACGCGATGGCGTCGGTGGCGTACGGGCCGGAGGCCATCGTCCTGGTCCTTGCCGCCGCCGGCGGCTACGGCCTCGGTTTCACTCTTCCCGTCACGCTGGCCATCGCCGCGCTACTGGCGGTGCTGGTC
>NZ_JBSGZO010000297.1:0-10930 GCF_053611045.1 Streptomyces sp. NPDC054841
TCGGGCGGCCGGCCGCCGGGGCCGTGCCGCCACCCGCGCGGGCTGCGGCGTGTGGGTCGCAGGTGGTTCTGAAATCTTTTCCGGGGTCTTTTCCAGCCGTGCGGGGCAGGCGAGGAGAAGAGCTTCCCGCGGTACGCGGTACCTTCGGGCCGCGGCGTCGAGCAGCGGTGAGCGGCGCAGGCGGCGGTTCAGCGGTACACCGGTAGCAGAGACAGAGAGCGGAGACAGGCGTGAGCGTCAGGACGACCGAGGGGGCCGACCCGTTCGGGACGGCGCGGCTGCGGCGTGGGGTGCTCGACGCGTGGGGGGCCAGTCCCGCCCGCTTCCGGGAGGACGCCAACGCCGAGGAGGACCTCGCGCTCGGCGGCTACCGCGACCGTGTCGTCGTCGAGCTCGCCCAGAACGCCGCGGACGCCGCCGCCCGCGCCGAAGTGCAGGGGCGGCTGCGGCTGACCCTGCGGCCCGGCCGGGGTACGGAGCCCGCCGTGCTGGTGGCGGCGAACACCGGCGCGCCGCTGGACGCCGCAGGTGTCGAGTCGCTCTCCACCCTGCGGGCCTCGGCCAAGCGCGAGCACGACCAGGGCGCCGTGGGCCGGTTCGGCGTCGGCTTCGCCGCGGTCCTCGCCGTCAGTGACGAGCCCGCCGTCGTCGGCCGGCACGGCGGGGTCAGGTGGTCGCTCGCGGAGGCCCGCGAGCTCGCCCAGCAGACCGCGCAGGCCAGCCCCGGCCTCGGCGACGAGCTGCGCCGCCGCGACGGCCACGTACCGCTGCTGCGGCTGCCGCTGCCCGCCGAGGGCACCGCCCCCGACGGCTACGACACCGTCGTGATCCTGCCACTGCGCGACGGCACCGCCGAGGACCTGATCGAGCGGCTGCTCGCCGGGATCGACGACGCCCTGCTGCTCACCCTGCCCGGCCTGGGCGAAGTGGTCGTGGAGACCCCGGAAGGGGTACGGACGCTGCGCCGTTCGGAGCACGGCCCGTACGTCCACGTCGACGACACCGCGCGCGGCGTCAACCGCTGGCGGGTCGTCAGCCGCCACGGGGCGATCGAGCCCGCGCTGCTCGCCGGCCGGCCGGTCGAGGAGCGGCTGCGGCCGCACTGGGCGGTGACCTGGGCCGTGCCCGTGGACGGGGAGGGCCTGCCGGCCTATCCGGCGACCGCGCCGGTCGTCCACGCCCCCACCCCGACGGACGAACCTCTCGGCGTACCCGCGCTGCTCATCGCCACGCTGCCGCTGGACACCGCCCGAAGGCACCCGGCCCCCGGCCCGCTCACCGACTTCCTGGTGCGGCGCGCGGCGGAGGCGTACGCCGAACTCCTCGGCGACTGGCAGCCCGTCAGCACCGGCACCATCGACCTGGTGCCCGGCCCGCTCGGCAAGGGCGAACTGGACGGCGCGCTGCGCGCGGCGATTCTGGAGCTGCTGCCCCGGATCGCGTTCCTCGCCCCGGCCGCGCCGTCCGAGGACCTGGTCGCGCTGCGGCCGCTGGAGGCCGAGGTCGTGGAGGGCGCGGGCGCCGACACCGTACGCGTCATGGCGGAGGTGCTGCCGACGTTGCTGCCCGCCGGGTTGGAGCGCCGGGTCGAGCTGCGCACCCTCGGGGTCGCGCGCGTCCCGCTGACCGAGGCGGTCGACCGGCTCGCCGGGATCGAGCGCGACCCGTCGTGGTGGTGGCGGCTGTACGACAGCCTCGCGGGTGTCGACCCCGAGCGGTTGTCGGGACTGCCGGTGCCGCTGGCGGGCCCGGGCGAGGAAGAGGAACCCCGGCGGACCCCCCGTACCACCATCGGCCCCCGCCAGGTCCTGCTGCCGACGCCCGAAACCCCTGCCGGGCTGGCCCGGTTCGGGCTGAAGGTCGCCCACCCGGACGCCGCCCACCCCCTCCTGGAGAAGCTGGGCGCGCTGCCCGCGACCCCGCGCGCGGTGCTGACGACACCGCAGGTGCGGGCCGCCGTCGCGGCGTCGATGGAGGACGGCGACGGGATGTGGGACGAGGACGCGCCGGACAGCGAGGAGCTGGCGGAGATCGTCCTCTCACTGGTCCGGGACGCGGACCTGGAGCCGGGGGACGAGCCCTGGCTGGGTGCGCTCGCGCTGCCCGACGAGGACGGCGAGCCGGCACCCGCGGGTGAACTCGTCCTGCCCGGCAGCCCGTTCGCGTCCGTCATGCGTGAGGGTGAACTCGCCCTCGTCGACGCCGAACTGGCCGAGCGCTGGGGCGAACAGCCGCTCGCCGCCTGCGGGGTGCTGGCGAACTTCGCGCTCGTACGTGCCACCGATGTCGTCCTCGACCCCGACGAACTGGAGCCCCGCGACGGGGACTTCGCCGAGCCCGACGACGCCGGACTCCTCGACGCGGTCGACGTGTGGTGCGAGGACGTGCTGGACCGGCTGCCGGACACCCCGGTACCGCCGGTCGCGACCGAGATCGTCGCCGTACGCGATCTGGACCTGGTCGACGACGACCACTGGCCGCAGGCGCTCGCGCTGCTCGCACAGCCGCCGCTGCGGGACGCGCTCACGCAGACCGTGCGGGTGCTGCTGCCGGACGGTACGACGGAGACCGTGCGCCCGTACACGGCCTGGTGGCTGCGCGACCACCCGGTGCTGGGCGGGCGCCGCCCGGCGGGCCTGCGGGCGTCCGGCGGGGACCCGCTGCTGGTCGGCCTGTACGACTCCGCGGACGCGACCGGCTTCGAGGACGAGCAGGTGCTGCACGCCCTGGGCGTGCGGACGTCCGTCGCCGCGCTCCTCGGCGAGCCGGGCGGCGCGGCCGAGCTGCTGGGCCGGCTCGCCGACCCGGACCGCCCGGTGACCGCGTCCCAGCTGCACGCCCTCTACACGGCGCTGGCCGATCTGGACCCGGAGCAGGTGACGCTCCCGGACGAGCTGCGCGCGGTCGTCGACGGCGAGGTGCGGGTCGTTGACGCCTCGGACGCGCTGGTCGCGGACGCCCCCGATCTGCTCCCGCTGACCACGAACCGCCCGCTGCTGCCGGTCGCCCCGGACCGGGCGGCGGACCTGGCCGAGCTGTTCCAGGTGGGGCGGCTCAGCGAGGCGGTCGATGCCGAGGTGACGACGGTCGGCGAGGAGCACGACGTACCCCCGTCGGTGCACGCGCTCCTCGGCCCCTCGACCCCTGCCTCGTACGTGGAGCACGAGGAGCTGCTGGCGGGCGGCGTCGAACTCGACTGGCGCCGGACGCCCGACGGCGTCATCCACGCCGCCACCCTGGAGGGCGTCGCGGCGGGCCTGGCCTGGGCGGCCGGCCAGTGGCCGCGCCGCTTCGAGGTCGCGGCGCTGCTGGAGGACCCGTCGCGGACGGAGGAACTGGCGCGGGACCGCTGGTTCGACTGAACGGTGCGGGTGCGCCCGCGGCGGGCCCGCGCGACGGAACCGCATGTCGGGTGCAGCCCCACTCCGCCCCTTCCCGAGTGGACGAGCGCCAGGACGGCGAATAGCCCCGGCCAGCACGCGGGTGACGTGCCGACTGGGGCTTCTCGCGGCTCAACGGTTCACGTGCCGGGTGTCCTCCCAGTGCCCCCAGCGCGGGAATGAGACGGGGGGCGAACTCACCCAGCGTGGCACCGCTGAGAAAGTCGGTCCGCTCGCCCGCCGTGAACTCGACCGTCTCACCGGTCGTCGAGTTACGGACAGCCACCTTGCCGGCCACGTAGTGCGCCGACGGCCCGCCTCCATGAGGAAGGGGAACGTCCGTCACGTCCTGGTGGTCACCGTAGAAAGGTCTGCTGCCACTCCACAGAGGTCATGCTCAGCGCAGCTTCGGCGAGGGCCTGAGCGGACGCGGTCTTGAGCTTGGACAAGCTGCTGTCGATCCAGCCTTGGACGTTCGAGCATCCCTGTTCGCGGTACTCGACAGCCTGTACGAGGCATTCGAGCTTGTCGGCGTCGTGGGCGCAGATCACTTCGAGTGAGTCGCCGTTCTCGTATTCGTCGACGACGCGCTGTACGCCAGCGCGTACGGCCGGGTGCGCGTCGGCAAGCTGGTCTGCGGTGACCTTCTCGTTCGATGCGGCGTCGAGGTAGCGGCGACCGATGTGCGGGATATCGCTGACCCGGGTCTCTTGAGTGTCGTGGAACAGGCACAGGAGCGCGACCTTTGCCGGGTCCGCGCCCTCCATCATCGCGAGGACGGACCCGATAATGCCGGTTCGGAAGGAGTGCTCCGCGATGGTCTCGGGGTCCTTCACGCCCGCGATCCACCAGCCGGAGCGCTTCGCCCTCTTCAGCATCCCCATTTCCAGCAGGAAGCCGGCGGTGCCCTTCGCCTGCTCGGTCGTCGTCTCGTCGGCCATGTCGTGCCCTCCGGGGTTCAGTGGTGATCGCGTAGAACGTAGTGCACGGTGCTGAGTTCAGTCCTGGCCCGGGAGGAAATCCGGCCCTCGTCCAGAAGGAGCGCGGTGCGATCGGTGAGTTCAGCCGCGATGTCCGGAGCAGCCTGCTGGAGCCATCTATGGGCCGTCAGGAGCGCCCACAGGGTATGTGCGTACAGGTCGACGTATCCGGGGGCCTGGTGGAGGCCTCGGACCATGTGCCGAAGGAGCGTGACGGGGTCCCAGCCGGTCAGGGCTCGATCGGTCATGAACTGGTCGTCGGCCTGCGGCCCGTTGGCCGCGCCGAGCCAGTACGCCCAGTAGTTCAGGTTCGCAGCCTCCGCGGCGTCGTCGTCAGCCGTGGCCCGGTCGATGAAGTCGAGCAGCGGTCGGGGGTCTCCCTGGCGAGCGAGGGCGGTTGCGGTAGAGCGTGCCTCTGCCCAATGGGGTGACCATCCGCGCGTTATGAGGGCGTCGCGCCGGGCGTGGAGAGCGTGCGCGGTCCAGGAGACGGCCGCGGGGCTCTTGTCGTAGGAGGTGAGATAGAGCGCCTGGCGCCTTAGGAGTGCGTGCCGGTCTCCGCCGCCGGCGGATGCCTCCACCACGGTCCGCAGGTGTTCGAAGAAGGCCGCGCGTTCTGCGGTGGGAAGCGTCGGGGCTGTGGCTACCGGGCCACGTCGTGTGGGCATGGCCAGGGCGCGGAACGCGGGCGGTCTGGTGCCGTTGACAGCCCACGCGATCATGTGGGCTGTAGCCCTGGTGTGTACCCATCCGGCGAGGGGGTGAAGGTCGGGCCTGGCCTGGGCGGCCGGCCAGTGGCCACGCCGCTTCGAGGTCGCGGCGCTGCTGGAGGACCCGTCGCGCACGGAGGAACTGGCGCGCACGGAGGAACTGGCGCGGGACCGCTGGTTCGACTGACGGGACGGCTCAATGAAGAGGGGCGGTCTCGGTGACCGCCCCTCATTGTTCGTTCGTGCGCGGCTGGTTAGACGGATAATCCGGTCCGCTTCGCCATTCGCAACAGCTCCGGCCGACTGCGCTGATGCATGACGAAGAGGACCCGCAACACCTCGCGGCTCATCGGATGAATCTCGGCCATCTGCGGTGCAACGTCGAAAGCCAACTTGAGGGCCTGCTCGGCGCCTTCCAGGTCCTTCATGGCGAGCCGGGCGCGCGCAAGGTCGATATAGAACCGGCCGACACGGTTTGGCTTGAGCCCTGTCGGCGGTTGATTGACCAGCGGGGTGGCCATCTCCACGGCCTTGTCGGGCTGTTTCAGCTCGATGTGCGCCGCGAGCTCGTAGAGGGCAGTGTTGCCCTCCCCGAAGGTCAAGTTGTGCATGAGCGCGTCGCGCGGAAGTTGTGAGGCCAGACGCTTTGCGTGCCGAAGATGCGCCATCGTGGCGTTCTTGTCCTCGTGGCGAGATGCAAGGACAACCCCACGAAGGTGGAGGGAACCCAGCACTATCACGGACTCGGACCCATTGGCCCGTGCGCCCTCGTAATGCCTGATGGCTCGCTCGATGATCGCCAGCCCGTCATCGTAAGCACCGGCACTCTGATACGTACCGGCCTCGTTCCAGGCCGCCGCAGCTTCTGCAGCGGGATTCCATGTGCGCTGCGCCGCCCACTGCTGCCGCGACACGATCATGTCCGCGAGGTCGGGCTGGGCCAGACGGTGCGCCACGGCATAGGCACATCCGTACAGGTCCGACACTTGGCCCCAGGCCACGGCGTCACCACCGGCGTCGAGGGCGGTGGCCGTGGCTTGCCCGAGGAGCGTCGGGAGTTCTCGGAGAAGTTCGAGGTATTTCGTATCGGCTCGGAGCTGAGCAGCCTTCTCAAGTCGCTCAGCGAGTCGTCCGGGTGACGGGGTGTCCTCTTTGGGCAAGGTGTGCCGCCGTACCGCCCCGCGGAGTTCGTTGAGCAGATCGGCTTGCTCGGACGGGTCGGTGAAGGGCTGTCCGTTGATCCGTGCAGTGGTGACGTGCAACGCTCTGGCAGCGCCCGCAACGACAGGTGGCGTAGCGGGGCGAAGTCCGGTCTCGATCTTGCTCAGGTATGAGACCGTGATCCCCATTTGGCGCGCGAGCTTGGCTTGGCCGATCCCGCGCGCTTTGCGTAGTACCGCGATGTTCTCACCGGCGGCGGGCGTGCTCTCCATAGCCTCACTCTTCCACGTCGAGGAAGCCCACACCCTCAACTGAACCTTGGCCAACGCTACTTGTGCAAGATCTGTGTGAACTGATCTTGAGATTGCGCAGTTGACTGGTTACAGACAGCGAGCCGATGAGGGAGGTCTCCGTGAGGAACACCGTCTCGGAGAACAGGACCACGACGGAGCTCGAAGCGGGCCAGGACGCCGCTGACAAGTTGGCGCTGGCGCTCAGGGACGCCGGCTTCACGCTCCCCAGCCTCAGCGGAACCTACCCCGTGAACGATACGCCGATGGTCCAGCTCGGATGCGCGAGGGCGGATGTGATCGCCCGACTCGCCGAATGGATCGAGGAGCGGGCGTGACGCGGGCGGTGAGCACTCCAGCGAGAGAAGCCGAGGAGACCTCACCCCGCATGTGGATACGGGTCTATACGAGGAGCACCAGTGGGCAGCGTCGGGAGATCAAGCCGCGCATCGACGTGGACGACACGATCGACCTGGGCATCACGGCGAATCCGACACTGTTCCCGGCCTGCGAATGCCGCATCCATCGGAAGCAGTCGCAGTGAACGGCTCAGCGGTACATCCGCGGACCAGTCCGCCGGCACCCTCCCAGTCCTCGGACGGACTGGCCTGGGATATCGGTATGTGCTGGCTGTACTGCCGCCGTGCTGGGATCCCTGTTATCTGGATCGGACCAGCGCAGTTTGATGGGATGCATGCGCCCATGCACGGATGCGCCGACTGCATCGCGGAGTTGAGCCACATGATCCAGCACTACGTCTTCAGCAAGGACAGCCCCCAGATTCCCGTCTCCACGAGATGACTCGAACTCGGTTCCCCCGCCAGGTAATGAGCCTCGTGGAGGCGGGTCGCAAGCCCCGCCCCAGCCGCCTGGCCATCCCCCGAGACGGGCAGGTCCGGCGGCCGAGGCGGGATCGTAGGACCAGCACGACGCAAGCCAATCACTCATAGCAGCACGGAGGACAACATGAGCGGACGGCACGGCGGAGGCCAGGGCAGCGGCCAGGGTGGAAGCCAGCAGGACGACAGCAACTCCGGCAACAAGCACGGCGGAGGCGGTTCCGACGAGGGCGGCAAAACCAACGACGGCCAGCGTCCGGCGGACGGCAAGTAGATGGTCCCCGAGACGATGGTAGAAGTCGGCCCGGACGCGCTGGCCCGCGAACTTACTGACAAGGGCGCACTCACCTCCGACTGGTTTCCGGCCTTCAATGCCGTGCCCCGAGACCGGTTTGTTCCGGATTCGATCTGGCCGGGTCGCGCCGGAATGAACCGCCAGGACGACCGCGTGGTCCGGTCGGAGAGCCCCGGCATGTGGTGGAAGGCGGTCTACTCCGACGCGCCGATCACGACGCAGTGGGACGACGGCGCGTACACGGGTCCTGGGAAGGGGCGAACTCCCACGTCGTCGTCCTCGATGCCCACGATGGTGTTCTCGATGCTCGACGCCCTCAGCGTCGAGCCGGGAAGCCGGGTCTTGGAGATCGGCACCGGAACAGGGTGGAACGCAGCTCTCCTCTGCCATCGGCTCGGGGATCAGAACGTCGTTACCGTCGAAGTCGACCCTTCCCTCGCCAAGGAGGCTCGAAGCCGGCTCTTCGCCGCCGACTTCGCCCCCGAAGTGGTCATCGGTGATGGATCGGTCGGCTACGGCAAGCGCAGCCCGTACGACCGGATCATCGCCACAGCCTCGGTGGGCACCGTCCCCTCCCAGTGGATCGGGCAGCTACGCCCAGGGGCAATCATCGTCACGCCGTGGGGGCCGGTGTACGGCGGGGAGGCAGTCGCCCGTCTCGTCGTGGACGAAGCGGGCCTGGCGAGCGGGCGGTTCATCGGCTCGTCTGCGTTCATGCGGCTTCGGCAACAGCGGAAGAGCCTGCCGCCCACGGACCGGTTTCTCGACCCGGCACAGTGGCCGCTCGACGCCGCGAGGTCGAAGACAGCCCTGTCGCCCGACGACGTAGGTGATTGGATCTGCATGTTCGCCATCGGCGTGCAGGTGCCGGACCTCTACTGCCGCGTCACCTGGGGCGAGAGCGGCTCCTACCGCCTGTGGCTGTTCGACACGGGCGTCACGAGCTGGGCCACTGCGGACTACGCGAAGGACCGCACGGAGTTCGAGGTTGCCCAGGCCGGGCAGCGGAAGCTCTGGGATGAACTCGAGGGCGCCTACTGGTGGTGGCACCAGCAGGACCGACCCGACTTCGAACGCTTCGGCCTCACGACCCGGGGCGGGCCCACCTACGAGGTGTGGCTCGACGAGCCGGCCAACCCCGTCCCTGTGCGCCAGGGCGGGTAACCAGACCCCCGTCCTGGCCGCTTTCCTTCGACAGTTGACGACCAGGACGGGTCAGCAAGGGCAGTGCACCATTCGATCGCACAGAAGGAGTGACACACATGAGCCCCATGAAGACCGTACCGGCCGAGACGGCTGCCGTGGAACGAATCGACCTGTCCGCCATCGTGGCGGCCGTCAAGGAGGACTCGACGGAGCTGACGACCAGCGTGCAGGCGTCCGTCCAGCGGTCCCAGGAGGACGCCAACAGCTGCATGATGGGCGGCTGGACCTCCTGACCGCCTGCCTGAAGCGCTGACGTTCTGGCGTGTGCCCGTAGCGGTCCTCCGCCGCTCCGGGCACACGTCCCATCAACGGAGAGGTCTCTCATGCACTTCATGAACATCGGCCACACCTACGAGAACGTGGCCCGGCTGATCCATGCCGTGACCGGCGAGTACCCGGACGCCGAGGGCCTGCACGGGGCCTACAGGGCAGCCATCTCGAACCCGCAACTTCGCCCCATGCCGCCCCAGGCCGAGGGGATTGCCACCTCCTACGAGGATGGCGCGTGGGCGAAATTCTGCACCGACAACGGCATCTTCGAGCGCATCTTCAAGGACGCCGGTCCCACGGACGGACCGACGCGGGAGGGCTGGGAAACCAAGGTCAGTGAGGCCCTCGACATCATCCAGGAGATCAGCCCCGGCCTCCGCCGCATGGTCGATCTGCTGGTCACCGACCTCGTGATCCTCAACAGCGGCGCGGACGGAGGCGGCTCCGCCTCGCACATCCCGGGCGTGGTGGTCATGAGCCCCGGAGCGGCGTGGGAGGTTCTCGACTACGCGATGTGTCTCGTCCACGAGAGCATGCACCTCAATCTCTTCGTGGGCGACAAGGTGTACGGGACTTTCGCCCTCCCGTCCACCGATCTGGAGGCCGACGAGCGCTTGGCGCTGTCCGCCGTGAAGATCGGCCAGAAGCGCCCCCTCGACAAGGCGTTCCACGCCGCGATCGTGACGGTCCCGTTGATGTTCATGCAGCACCGGCGCGGCGTGACGACCCTCGTGGATCTCTACACCGAGTCGCTGCGCGACGCCTGCCAGGACCTGAAGAAGCAGCGCCCGTTCTTCACCCAGTACGGCTTGGTGCTGCTCGACGAGTTGTCCGAGTTCGCCGCGAGCATCGACTTCGAGCACACGGCCCGTGCGATCTCCAGCCCGAGGTACGCCGGGTACAAGCCGTCCGTCGCTGCCTGACGCGGACTACGGCTCGAACGAGATTCCCGCTTCCCGTGCAAGGCTCAGGGCCAGCTCCATCGACCCTGGGCCTTGCACGGTTGCCCCCTTGAGGCTCGCCGCCCCGCCGACGTCGATGAGTGTGCAATTCTCGAACCGCACAACGCCGACTTTCACGTTGGCGAATTGCGCCCCGGTCAAGTCACAGTTCTCGAATTTCACGTTGTGCATCTCGGTCGACTGAAGGTCGACTCCGACCATCTTGCAGTCGCTGAATACGGCACTGTAGAGCTTCGTGTGTCGAAGCATCGCGGGAGCGGTGATACACCCCTCGAAGCGCACGTCCCGAAAAGTACCGTGCTTCCATGACGAGCCTGTAATGCGGCTTCCGCTAACGGTGCACCGGATGAAAGAAACATCCTGTGCACTCACCTCGGCGAAGTCGCACGTGTTGAACTGCGAGTCGCTGAACTGGCTTCTGAGCAGGTGCGTTCCATTGAAGCGAGAGTTCTCGAACACGCACCCCTCAGCCTCTACGGCCTCGATGCCAAGGCCGACGAAAGGCGTGCCGTCGTACCTGACACCCTTAACAATGGCATCCTCTTCCAGGCTGTCTCTCGGCATCTCTGCTGGGCGCAGAGAAATCGGCACCCTCGGCGCTGTGGGATTCTTGATGCGCGCAATCCGGCCGCCTTGCCGAGTGACCTGGGCCATGTGGGGTCGATCCATTCTCGGAGTCGAGTGAATTCTGTGCCGCAGGCGTGAGTCAACCTCTCGACAGCGGCGCGGAGAGACTCCAGAGTCTAAGGGCTGTCCCGTAATCCCCGGTGGATCAGCGCGCGGCGTCAGATGCGGTGCATCGCAAGGCGGAGGGTCGTCCTCATACTGGGCGTATTC
>NZ_JBSGZO010000298.1:0-10909 GCF_053611045.1 Streptomyces sp. NPDC054841
CTGCCGAGGAGCAGCGCGGGGACGGCGGCCAGCAGGAGCAGCACCCCGGTGCGGAGTGATCGCACGGTGGTGCTTCCCCTCAGCCGCGGCGTGCGGCGAGCGCGTGGACGGTGCCGTCGTCCGTGAGGGCGAAGACCCAGTCACCGCTCACGGAGAGGGCCGAGGCCACTCCCGCGCCGAGGTTGTACGAGGCGACCTGCGTGCCACTCGCCCGGTCCAGGACGAGGAGCCGTCCGTCCCAGGTCCCCACGTACACATGGGACTTCGTCACCAGCGGGTGCATCGTCGGCGAACCGGCACCGGCCGAACAGCCCATGGCGACGCGCCACTTGTCGTCCAGCGGGCTCTCCCCCGCCAGATAGCCGGACTTGGACTCCCACACCGGCTTCGACGGATCGGCCGCGCTCGTGTCGTAGGCGCGTACGACACCGTCGCGACCCGCGACATAGGCGGTGTCGCCCCACACGGCCGGGCTGGTGAGCGCGGCGGGCCCCGGCTCGCAGGTGCTGCCGCCGCCCAGCTTGGACTCCCAGGTCACCGCACCCGTCTTCGGGTCGTGGCCGCGGGTGCCGTACGCGGTGAACGTCACCAGCTTCGCCTCGCCGCCCGAGGCGCCCGGGGCCTTCGGGTCGGTCAGCACGGGCGACGAGTGGCTGTCGATGCCGCCCGCCGTGTCCTTCACCCACAGCTGCTTGCACTCCGCGAGGTCCATCGCGATGACGGTGTTGCTCGACATGGAGTGCAGATAGGCGGTGTTGGAGCCGGGCTCGCGGATGGCCGTGCTGTGGGCCTGCCCCCAGGAGAACGCGGCCCCGAATCCGCCGGGCAGCAGCCCGCCGGTCGCGGCGTCCCGGCAGCGGATCATGTTCGCGTCCTGGTAGACGGCGACCGTGCGGTCCTGGCCGGTGAGGCCGAAGACGCTGACCGGTCCGCCCGCGCGGCCGTACCGGCGCACGGTGTCCCCGTGGGTCTCCTCGCGGTCGACCGACTGCCAGGCGATACGGCCGTTCGCCGCGTCCAGTGCGTAGATCCGTCCGACACCGGTCGTCAGATAGACCTTGCCGTCATGGAGCGTCGGCGCCGACTCGGCGTCGCCGTCCAGGTACGTACGCCAGATCTCACGGCCGGATGCGATGTCGTAGCCGAGCATCATGCTGTACGGGGAGTCGAAGGCGCGGGACGAGACGATCAGCCTGCCGTCCGCGATCACCGAGCCGTTCAGGTTGAACTGCTCACCGGTCTGCCGGGTCCACTTGAGGTCGAGCCCGGCGCCCGGCTCGGCGCCGCTCGCGGACCGCCCCGCCTCGTCGCCGCCCTGCCGCAGCCAGTCCTGGCCGGTCCCCGGCTCGGCGAGCTCGCTGTCCCGTACGACCTCGAAGGCGTTCTTGACCACGGGGAACGCCTTGCCCCGGGTGTCGTACGCGATCGATTCGGCGGTGTACGTGCCGGGCCGCAGCCCGCTCAGCCGGTCGCTCGCCCGGGTCCATGCGCCGCGTGCGTCCGGGCAGGGCTCGGGCTTGCCGCCGGGCGGGGTGTAGCAGTTCTCGATGCCGGGCCGCGCGGCTGCCCCGCCGAAGCGCACCGTGGTCCGCTCCACCACATGGCCGCGCTTGTCGCGCACGGTCAGCGACGCCTTCGCGGGCGTACGGCCGTCGTCCTCCGCGTACACCTCGACGGGCACTCCGGCCCTGGCGCCGTGCACACTGCCCTGCGCGGGGCTGACCAGCGCCGAGTCGTCGTCGATGTCGAACTGCCGGTGGATGCCGGTCACATGGCCGGTGTCCTCGTTGCGGCGGGTGCGGGGATCGTCCGTGATGCCGCTGAAGTCGAGGACCTTGTAGTCGGGGTGGGCGCCGTCGATGCCGTACGAGCCCTGGTTGTTGATCTCGACGGACCGCTTGAAGGCGCCACGCCGGAACTCGGCCTGCTGGTTGTGACCGGCGGCCACCATCCGGACGTCGTACTTGGCGAGCTCGTCGATCGTGGGCTGCATGCCCGCACCCGGGCCCCACTGGGTGAACAGCGAGCGGTGTGCGAAGACGAAGACCTGCTTGCCGACCGCGTTGCGGGCGAGGTCCTCGCGGAGCCACTCCAGCTGCGGCTTCAGCCCGCTCGCGTCGTAGTTGTCCTCGAGAACGACGATGTGACGGCCGTTCCGGTCGAAGCTGTACCACTCGGGCGCGAGGTTGCGGCGGTAGTACTCCATGCTGCCGGCATAGCCCTGGGACGTGGCCGTGCCGCCGAAGTCGTGGTTGCCCATCACCGGGTAGAAGGGGTGGCCGAGCCGCCCTTCCTCCAGGCCCTTGCTGAACAGGTCGTACGCACCCTGCCGACGCGGCTCGGCCGCGTAGTCCGTGACGGTGAGGTCGCCGGTCGCGATCTGCATCGTCACGCCGTCGGCCTCGGACATCGCCTGGACCTGGCCGGTCCACTGGGGCAGGGCGCGGCGGGCCTCGTCGTCCGTGCGGTTGCCGACCTCGGTGTCGGAGTTCATGACCCACTTCTCGGTGGGGTTCGCGGCGTTGCGGTCGGGTACGAGCGCGAAGTCGATGCCCGTTCCGCCGGTCTCGGGGACCTTCTGGAAGAACTGCGGGATGTAGTCCTTGCGCAGCGCGGGCGTGTAGCCGTCGGGCGAGACGATGCTGACGAGGTCGGTCTCGCGCCGCTTCGGGTCGACCCGGAGGCTGTACGAGCCGTCCGCGCCGGTCGTGGTCCAGGCGGCGCCGTCGGTGACGTCGATGCCGGGCATGGCCCGCTCACCCTTGTCCCGCTTGCCGTTTCCGTTGGCGTCCTTGAAGACGGTTCCCTCGACCGCGACGGTCGCCGCATCGGTGTCCTCGGCGAAGGCCGCCTGGGGCGCGAGGAACGACAGGGCGACGGCACCGGCTGTTGCGAGCCGGTAGCGCCGCGAGGCGCGCAGCCCTCGCACCAGGGACGGCAGCCGCCAGGCGGCGAGCAGCAGTACGACACCTGCCGCCGTGGCGAGTGCGACGGTCGTCCAGGGGAACACGGGCAGCGCGTGGGCGCCCTTGGCGTCGACGAGCGGGGTGGCCGCGGAGGCGTCGACCGCGGTGCCGTCGAACTCGACGACGACCTGGGTCAGTCCGCCCTTCTCCAGCAGCGGGCTCAGGTCGAGCGCGTCGACGTGGCAGCTCCACGCCAGCTCGATGACGACTCCGCCGGGCACGCCGCCGTTGTCGCCGGGCACGCCGGAGCCGGTGGCCGGGCAGCCGGCCGGGAGCAGCCCGGCAGCCCAGGCGCCGGCCTGTGCGGGGGACACCACATCGCTGTGCACGATGAGACGGCCGCTGGTGACGTTGTCACCGGCGGCGACCACGAGTTCCGCGTGCTCGCGCGAGACATGAGCGAACGCGGGCTGGGCGCCGATGCCCAGCACGAGGAACAGCAGCGCGAGACCGAGCCCGACCGCTGTGCGTATGTGTTTCATAAAGGCGGACGCTAGGCATCCGTTGTTCGGTTTCCGGTCAGTAGTGAACGTCTTTCACCAAGCCGTCCGGAAGTGTTCAGCATTCTGCGTGCGTCTGTTACCTCACGCGGGACGCTTGAGCCGGGCAATCAGCTGCCTCGTGTCCTCGACGACGTGGTCCTTGAGCGACATCAGCTCATCGACGTCGGGCGGCGGCACCTCGGTGTCGTCCTCTCCGGTGTACGTGAACACGGCGGAGACACCGACCCGGATCACGGCCTGTCCATCGAGCACGTCCAGGTCCATCAACGGGTACCCCTCGGTGGGGATCACCAGATACGCACGCTCGCCGAGGCCGTCGGCCGGCTGGACCTCGCGGGGATCGCCGTCGGGCGCAAACGGGCGGCGCATCACCTCGAACTCCGCCCCCGGATCGGTCTTCTTGTGCAGCACGTACGAGACCGTGACCTGGTACTCCTGGTTCTGGCCCGTCCCGGTGAGCTGGAAGCTGCAGTGCGCGCGGTCGAGCGCCACATGCTCGTCGACCGACGCGATGGCTCCCGTCCTCGCGCCGAGCGCACCGCCGAGGGAGGTGAACTCCGCGTCCAGGCACAGATTCCGGCTGACGCGGTAGCCCTGGAGGTCGAGGCCGGGGCGCTCGTACGCGTACAGCCCGCCCGCCCACAGCGCCGACGCGACGACCGCGCCGCCGAGCGCCCACAGCCAGGCACGCCGGGGCCGCGGGGGCTTCGACTCGTCCTCACCGCCCGCGAGGACGTCGGCCGCCGCGACACCGGCGCCGGAGACGCCGCGCGCGGTGAAGTCGCCCGTGGGAGCGCCGCCCGCCGTGAAGCCGCCTGCCGCGGCCTCGCCCGAGCGCGGTGCGGGAACGTCGGCACCGCCCACCAGCTCCGGCTCCGAGATCACTGCCGTCGCTCCCCCGGCGCCGGCGTCGGCGCCACCTCGTACGCCGTCGCACCGTGCGGCGCGGGCCCGATCCGAACAGCCTGTTCCTGCCCGTAGGCCCGCAGATAGCCGACGACCGTGTTGGTCACCGCCACCAGCGGCACCGCGACCACCGCACCGCCGATGCCGGCGGTCAGACCGCCCGCGGCGACCGCCAGGACGACGGCGAGCGGATGCACCCGGACCGCGCGGCCCAGGATGAACGGCTGCAGAACATGGCCCTCTATCTGCTGCACCGCGAGGACCACGAGCAGCACCATCAGCGCGGTGAACACGCCCTGGGTGACCAGCGCGACGACGACCGCGAGCGCCCCCGAGACGACCGCACCGACCAGCGGAATGAAGGAGAAGAGGAAGATGAAGACGGCGAGCGGCACGGCCAGCGGGACGTCGAGGAAGTAGATGCCGAGTCCGATGAAGATCGCGTCGATGAGAGCCACCACCACCGTGCCCCGCACATAGGCGGTCAGCGTCCGCCACGCGCGCGGACCCGCGCCGGCCACACCGGGCCTCGCCTGGGCGGGCACCAGCTTCAGCGTCCACTGCCAGATCCGCTTCCCGTCGTACAGCAGGAAGAGGGTCGAGAACATCGCCAGCAGTATCCCGGTGAGGATCTCGACCATGACGGTCACGCCCTGCAGTCCGGCCGAGGTGATCTCCTCGGTGTTGGTGCCGATCGTGTCGCTGAGGTTCTTGGCGATGTCGTTGATCTGCTGCTCGGTGACATGGAACGGGCTGTCCAGGAGCCAGCGTTTGAGCTCCTCGATACCGTCCTTGACCCGGTCGGCGAGATTGTCCAGATTGTCCAGGACCTGCCACACCACGAACCAGCCGACGAGGCCCATGACGACGAAGCCCAGGATCGCGGTGACGGCGGTGGCGAGCCCGCGCGGCAGGCCGATCTTCCTCAGCCGGGTCACCGTGGGCTGGAGCAGGGCGGTGATCAGCAGGGCGGCGACGAAGGCGAGGACGACCAGCTGGACCGCGCTGATCGCCTTCATCAGCACCCAGAGGGTGCCGGCGAGGACGAGCAGCCGCCAGCCGGCCTCGGCCGCGACCCGCATCCCCCACGGGATCGCGGCGACCGGATCGGGTCTGGCGGCGACGGCGGGGGCGTAGGCGGGCGGCGGCGGGACCTTGTCGGGTGAGGGACCGGTCGGCGGCTCGTCGTCGGCAGCACTCGCGGCCTCGGCCCGGCGCTCCTCCAACCGTGCTCCCATCCGGGTCAGTCCGGCCCCCAGCCGGTCCAGCCACCCTGGCGCTTTCGACATGTCGCTTCCCTCTCCCCCCGGGTCCGCCCCGACCGTACACGCACGAAGCCCCTCACCGTAGGACGGCAAGGGGCTGCGCGAAGTTGAGCGCCAGGCTGGGGCCTGGTACCGGTGGGGCCTAGTACCAGTGGTTGGCCTGCCAGAACGACCAGGCGCCGCAGGGGCTGCCGTAGCGGTCGTTCATGTAGTTGAGGCCCCACTTGATCTGGGTGGCCGGGTTGGTCTGCCAGTCGGCGCCTGCCGACGACATCTTGGAGCCCGGAAGCGCCTGGACCAGACCGTACGCGCCGGAGGAGGGGTTCGAGGCCCGGTAGTTCCAGCTGGACTCGTGGTCCACGATGTTGCTGAAGCACTGGAACTGGTCGCCAGGGATCATCTGGCGGGCCATCGCCTGGACCTCGGAGACGCTGTACGAAGACTGGGTCGCGAAGGTGGAGGCGTCACGGACGGCGGAGCGGCTGGCCCGCTCCTCCTCCGCCTTGGCCTCGGCCTCGCGCTCGGCCTTCTCCTCGGCGGCTTCCTTCTTCGCCTCGGCGTCCTTGGCGGCCTGGACACGTGCCGCCTCTTCGGCGGACTTCCGCGCCGCGGCGTCGGCAGCGGCGGCCTGCGCCTCGGCCTGCTGGGTCAGGGACGAGACCTGAACCTGGGCCTGCTGGCCGACCGGGATGTCTGCGAGGAGCGTCGCGTCGGAAGCGGTCGTCTCCAGGTTGTCGTTCGTGGCGGGGGTGTTGCCCGAGGCAACACCGACGACAGCGCCGACAGTGGTGACCGCAGTGGCAGACGCCACGGCGAATCCCCGGACCGAGATCCGGCTCACACGGTTTCCTTCCAGCATCGCCCGCACAGGTGACCTCGCGGACGCAATCGTGCCCCTGGCACTGGCACTCCCTCTTGTCTAGGTCACGGGAGGCGCGGGCCCGGTGGGCAACTCCCCTGCGGGGAGTGCCGCGTGGTGCTCGGGCGGCATACGGCGGCAAGTGTGGAGTTGTGTGGTGCAACACCCCTGGGGGTGCAGGTGTGCCGTATGCGGGGCCTGACGGAAACCAGACTCTGCCGGAAGCCGACACCGCAAGGCAATTCATCGTTGCGTGTGAAAGCTCACACCCCGTTTGTCCCAGGAGTTTTGCGGAAAGGGCCGCGCAGCATGACGCCGCCCGGCTAAGCTCCTGCGCTTCACCGGGCGGCGCCAACTCTCATACCGGGCCTGAGATGTCAGATGGGTCCATCCTCCAGCATTTCGGTCACCAGTGCGGCGATCTGCGAACGCTCGGAGCGGGTGAGCGTGACATGCGCGAAGAGCGGATGCCCCTTCAGCTTCTCCACGACGGCGACGACTCCGTCGTACCGACCGACTCTCAGATTGTCCCTTTGTGCCACATCATGAGTCAGAACGACCCTGGAGTTTGCCCCGATTCGGGACAGAACGGTCAGGAGGACGTTCCGCTCCAGGGACTGGGCCTCGTCCACGATCACGAACGCGTCATGCAGCGAACGACCGCGGATATGGGTGAGCGGCAGCACTTCGAGCATGCCGCGACCGAGCACCTCCTCGATGACCTCACGGCCGGCCACCGCGGAGAGCGTGTCGAAGACCGCCTGCGCCCAGGGGCTCATCTTCTCGGCCTCGGTGCCCGGCAGATAGCCGAGCTCCTGCCCGCCCACGGCGTACAGCGGCCGGAAGACCATCACCTTCTGGTGCTGGCGCCGCTCCAGAACCGCCTCCAGGCCGGCACAGAGCGCCAGCGCCGACTTGCCGGTGCCGGCCCTGCCGCCCATCGAGACGATGCCGACGTCCGGGTCGAGGAGCAGATCGAGGGCGATGCGCTGCTCGGCGCTGCGGCCGCGGATCCCGAAGGCCTCGCGATCGCCACGGACAAGCCGGACATTTCCCTCGGCGGTGACCCGGCCGAGCGCCTTGCCGCGCTCGGACTGGAGGACGAGCCCGGTATGGACGGGCATGTCGGCGACCTCCGGCACGTACAGGTTCTCCTCTTCATAGAGGATGTCCACCTGATCGGCAGCAAGGGCCAGTTCGGACATTCCGGTCCATCCGGAGTCCGTGATGGCGAGCTCCGCGCGGTACTCCTCGGCCAGAAGACCGACGGAGGAGGCCTTGATGCGCAGCGGCAGATCCTTGGAGACGACGGTGACGTCGTACCCCTCCGCCTGGAGGTTGCGTGCCACCGCCAGGATCCGTGAATCGTTGTCGCCCAGCCGGTAGCCGGCGGGAAGCACGCCGGGGTCCGAGTGATTGAGCTCGACGCGCAGTGTGCCGCCGAGGTCGCCCATCGGGATGGGGGCGTCCAGGCGGCCGTACCGGACGCGGTAGTCGTCCAGCAGGCGCAGTGCCTGCCGGGCGAAGTATCCGAGCTCCGGATGGTGCCTCTTGGCCTCCAGCTCCGTGACCACGACGATCGGGAGCACGACTTCGTGCTCGTCGAAGCGGGAAACGGCGTGCGGGTCGGCCAGCAGGACGCTGGTGTCGAGAACGTAGGTGCGCCTGTCGGGCATGCGGCGCTTTGTGCTGTTCACCACGGAAGGACGTACCCCCTCGGCTGAGATCGGGGTGCGACGGCGTCGCGGGCGGTAGGACCGGTCTCCGGCCACGATGCACGGGCCGGGCACCGGCCCTCCGTTCCTTCCGTGCTGGCCGCACGGTCGTCCTGGCGCAAAGGGCCTCCCGGGCGAGCGGCTCGGTGCCACTCGCTATATAGAACGGCATCCGGCTCGGGTGTCCGGATGTCGACCTGTCAGGGATATTCCCTCGAACACGCGCAGCCATGCCAGGGCATATGACGACGCGTCGATGAACAGGCGATGACCATGACCGGGAGCTTCCCGACGGGGCCCGCGGCGCGCCCGGCCCGGCCGCCGCGCCAAGTCCACCGGCCCTGTGGGCACACGGCGCGATTCCGCCGTCGGTACGGGTCCGGGGACGCGGACGTCCGCCACGGGCCCACGCGGCGGAGCACCGGCGGGGCGGGGCACGTCCCGGCCGGTGGGAGGCGGGCGGAGGGCCAGGGTCTGTCCGGTGGATCAGGCTGGATCAGCGAGCGCCCGCCGCGGAGTGGCTGATGTCACTGATGCGGCTTCGGATCCAGGGCGGAGGATGGGGGTCCCCCCGCCGAAGGCAGGGGGAGAGTCATGGCGGAGCCATGCCGACTGACGACAACGCAGGAGACGGAGTCGCAGGGCGTCGCGAGCCCAGCAAGATCCACCGGACAGGCCCTAGGTCACGCGAGTGGCGGAGGTACGGGGGCGGCAGTCCCCGTCAGGCGCCGTAGCGGCGGTGGCGGGCCTCGTAGTCGCGGAGCGCGCGGAGGAAGTCGACCTTGCGGAAGGCCGGCCAGAAGACTTCGCAGAAGTAGTACTCGGAGTGGGCGCTCTGCCAGAGCATGAAGCCCGAGAGCCGCTGCTCACCACTCGTACGGATCACCAGGTCCGGGTCCGGCTGGCCCCGGGTGTAGAGGTGCGACGCGATCAGGTCCGTGTCGACGATCTCCGCGAGCTCCTCGAAGCTCGTGCCCTTCGCCGCGTGGTCCAGGAGCAGCGACCGCACCGCGTCCGCGATCTCCTGCCGGCCGCCGTACCCGACGGCGCAATTGACCAGTATTCCGTCATTGCCTTCCGTCGCCTGCTCCGCCTCCTTGAGGACGGACTGGGTGCGGGCGGGCAGCAGATCCATCGTGCCCACGTGATGCACGCGCCACCGGCCGTCGGCGGCCAGATTGCGGACCGTGTTCTCGATGATGCCGAGGAGCGGGCGCAGCTCCTCCTCGGGGCGGTCGAAGTTGTCCGTGGACAGCATCCAGAGCGTGACCACCTCGACATCCGTCTCGGCGCACCAGCCCAGCAGCTCGGAGATCTTGTCGGCCCCGGCCTGATGTCCCTCCGCCGCCGTGCCACCGGACGCCTTCGCCCAGCGGCGGTTGCCGTCCAGGATGACACCGATGTGCTTCGGCACCTGGGCGTGATCGAGGCGGCCCTCCACCCGGCGCGCGTAGAGCCCGTAGACCAGGTCGCGCAGGTTCACCGTACTAACCCCTCCGTGCTGCGTGGCTGACCCCCGAAGTCGTCACATTACTGCGCTGCGGCCACGGCCGCCCAACCCGGCCTGTCACAAGTCCGTGATAAGGAGGGAAGCGTGAATGACTCCCCCTATTACCGTGCCGCCGAGAGCCGCTACGACTCGATGGAGTACCGCCGCACCGGCCGCAGCGGTCTCAAGCTCCCCGCGATCTCCCTCGGTCTCTGGCACAACTTCGGCGACGACCGCACACTCGAATCGCAGCGCGCGATCCTGCGCCGTGCCTTCGATCTCGGCGTGACCCACTTCGACCTGGCGAACAACTACGGCCCGCCCCCCGGCTCCGCCGAGCTGAACTTCGGGAAGATCTTCGCCCAGGATTTCGCCCCGTACCGGGACGAGCTGATCATTTCCACCAAGGCCGGCTATCTCATGCACCCCGGCCCGTACGGCGAGTGGGGCTCCCGCAAGTACCTGATGTCGTCGCTCGACGCGTCCCTGAAGCGGATGGGTCTCGACTACGTCGACATCTTCTACTCGCACCGCTTCGACCCGCACACCCCGCTGGAGGAGACGATGGGCGCGCTGGCGTCCGCCGTCCAGCAGGGGAAGGCGCTGTACGTCGGCGTGTCCTCGTACACGGCGGAGCAGACGGACGAGGCCGCCCGGCTGCTGAAGGAGATGGGTGTCCCGGCGCTCATCCACCAGCCCTCGTACTCGATGATCAACCGCTGGATCGAGGACGACGGCCTCCTCGACACGCTGGAGACGGCGGGCATGGGCTGCATCTCGTTCGTGCCGCTCGCCCAGGGGCTGCTCACGAACAAGTATCTGACCGGCATCCCGGAGGGCTCGCGTGCCGCGCAGGGCAAGTCCCTCGACCCGAACCTGCTCTCCGACGAGGTGCTCCGCCGGCTGCGCGGGCTGAACGAGATCGCGCAGCGCCGCGGCCAGTCGCTGGCTCAGCTCGCGCTGAACTGGGTGCTGCGCGACGAGCGGATGACGTCCGCGCTGATCGGCGCGAGCAGTGTCGGGCAGTTGGAGGAGAACGTGGCGGCGCTGGCCGGATCGCCGCTCTCCGACGAGGAGCTGAAGGAGATCGACACCTTCGCGGTGGACACCGCCGGGACGAACATCTGGGCGGGCCGCTCCTGACCCTCTGCCCCGGCGCAGCGCCCGGGCAGAAAAAACGGGCCGGTCCGTGGGGGGGATACGGAC
>NZ_JBSGZO010000299.1:0-10863 GCF_053611045.1 Streptomyces sp. NPDC054841
GTTCATGGCAGATGCGGGTCTCAGCTCTGCTTCAGCAGTCTGTCCCACGCCTTGACAGCGTTGTCAAGCGCTTCCTTGGGGCTCTCCTTGCCCTGGAGCGCCTTGGCGACGGAGTTGCGCAGCTCGGTCTTCATCTGCTCGCTCATCAGCACCGGCGTGTAATTGACCGCGGTCTTCAGGGACTTGGCGGCCGCGATCCGCACACGCGTCTCGTCGGTGCCGTCCTCCTTGGTGAAGTACGGGTCGTCGAGGGAGCCCGCGGTGCTCGGGAAGATGGCGACCTGCTTGGCGAACTCCATCTGGTGCCGCGCGTCGGTGACGAAGTGCGCGAAGGCGACGGCGGCGGGCTTCTGCTTGCTCTGGGCGTTCACCATCACGCCCATGACGTACATGTTGTCCTTGCCGGTGCTGCTGATCTGCGGGGTGATCCCGATGTTCTTGTAGAGCGTCGGGGCGTCCTTCTTGAACTTCGCGAGGTCCAGGGCGGAGCCCGGGTTCATCGCCACGGCCTGGGTGAGGAACTTCTTGCCCGACGACTCCGGGGTCGCGGTCAGCGCCTGCGGGTCGAGCGCCTTGGCGTCGTACAGCTCCTTGTACTTGGTGAGGAGTTCGACGCCCTTCGGCTCGTTGAAGGTGAAACCGGTGCCCTCGTCGTTCATCAGCTTCACGCCGTAGCGGCCGAAGTCCTCGATGGCGGGGACGTTGGCCAGGGTGGCGATCTCGCCCTTGCTCTTCTCGGCCAGCTGCAGCGACTGGGCGAAGAGTTCGTCGTACGTCTTCGGGGGCTTCTCGGCGTCGAGACCGGCTTCCTTGAAGAGCCGCTTGTTGTAGAAGAGCGGGCCGGTGTTGAGGTACCAGGGGAAGGCGTACGTGCCGTTCAGGCCCGGGATCCGATGGCCCGACCAGGCGCCCGGCAGGTACTCCTTCTTGTACGTCGCGGCCGCCTGGTCGAGGTCGAGCGCCAGACCGGCCTTGGCCAGCGGGGCGACCAGGTCGGGGGAGACGTTCACGACGTCCGGGAGCGTGCCCCCCGCGGCGTCGGCACTGATCTTGTCGGCGTAGCCCTCGCCGGGCTGGTCCACCCACTTCACCTCGGTGCCGGGGTACTTCTTCTCGAACTCCGCGATGAGCCCCGTGAAGTACGGCTTGAAGTTGGCCTGCAGGTTCCAGGTCTGGAAGGTGATCTTTCCTTCGATCTTGCCGGACGCGTCCGTCGCCCCTCCGTCCCCTGACCCGGCGCCACAGGCGCTGAGCGGCAGAACGGCGGCGAGGACGGCGGCAGCGGCGACATGTCTGCGGGAGATACGCACGGTGAAACGGCTCCTTTGCTCGACCCGGGCGTGACGGCGGCATCCGCACGCATGGCGTCGGTGGATGCTGCCAGCAGACCCTGCATTGCGGTCGTGGAGAAAGTCAATGGATCGGTTGGAGGTAATTCATTCCTCGCGAAGTCTCCGCAGGTCAGAGCCTCCTACGAGACCGCTTGCGTGATCGACTAATGCGCTTTAGAGTCTTGAGCTCAAGCGCATTAGTGCACGGACGTCGGGGAAAGGGGCACGGGTGGCAGGGAACCCCCGGTCCGGCAAGGAACAGCCGCAGGCCAGGCGGGCTCCGGCGCGTCGGCCGACGATGAAGGACATCGCCCGCCGGGCCGGCGTCTCGGAGAGCGCGGTGTCGTTCGCGCTCAACGACCGGCCGGGGGTCTCGGAGGTCACCCGGGACCGGGTGCGCCGGGTGGCCGAACAGCTGGGCTGGCGGCCCAGCACGGCGGCCCGCGCGCTGTCCGGGGAAGGCGCCGCGACCGTGGGGCTGGTGGTGGCGAGGCCCGCCGGGACGCTCGGCGTCGACTCGTTCTTCCTCCAGCTGATCTCGGGCATCCAGGAGGTGCTCTCGGAGCGTCAGCTCGGTCTGCTCTTCCAGGTCGTGGACGATGTGGACGCCGAGTGTGCGGTCTACCGCCGCTGGTGGGCGGAGCACCGGGTGGACGGCGTGCTGCTGGTCGACCCGCGTACCGAGGACCCGCGCCCGGCGCTGCTCGACGAGCTCGGGCTGCCCGGCGTCGTGATCGGCGGTGCCCCGGAGGAGGGCCACCCGGGGATGTCCACCGTGTGGGCGGACGACGCCGGCGCGATGGCCTCGATCGTCGGCCGGCTGCACGCGCTCGGCCACCGCCGGATCGTGCACATCGCGGGGCTCCCGGGCCTCGCCCACACCGAGCGGCGCATCCGTTCGCTGCGCGCCGAGGCCGAGCGCCTCGGGCTGACCGGGGCCCGCTCGGTCACCACCGACTACTCCGACGCGGAGGGCGCGGCTGTCACGCGCCGTGTGCTGGAGGGCGATACGCCGCCGACCGCCCTGGTGTACGACAACGATGTGATGGCCGTGGCCGGGATCGCGGCCGCGACCGGACTCGGCTACGCGGTGCCGGACGATGTCTCGATCGTGGCCTGGGAGGACTCGGCCCTGTGCCGGCTGGTGCGGCCCTGGCTCGCGGCGCTGTCCCGGGACACGGTCTCCTTCGGGCGCGGCGCGGCGCGCGAGCTCACGGCGCTGCTCGACGGCGGACCGGCCCGCACGGTCCAGGTGCCGCTGCCGGAGCTGATCGAGCGGGACAGCATCGGGCGCGCACGCTCCGGGGGCGCGGGCGGGGCGTGACACGACGTCCCGGATGCGGACACGCCGGTCCTGCCCGGTGCGCGGGCGTGAACGCGGGCGTATCGTCTCGGCCGTGACCGGCGCCCGGCGGGTCTCGGACCCCGGACCCCGAAGACTTCGGCGAGGACCGCGAGGAGAAGGATCGCCCTGTTGATGTCGGTGTCCCTCGACGGGTTCGTCGAGGGACCGCATCGCGAGATCGACTGGCACATGCTCCGGGCGTCTGACGCCAGGATCGGCCTGCGGACCGCGCAGACCCGGACCTCCGGCAACGGGTCGTCCTCCTGCGCCACCTGCGTACCGGGCCCGGACACCCGTACGAGCCCGATGGCGAAGGCCCCGGCCGGTGGCGCGAAGCGGGAGGTGGCCGGTGCGGCTGTTGCTGATGTCCGACACCCATGTGCCCAGGCGTGCCCGGCAGCTGCCCGATGAGCTCCTAGCGGAGACCGGGCGGGCCGATGTGGTGGTCCACGCGGGCGACTGGGTGGATTCGGCCACCCTCGATCTGCTCGAAGCGCGGGCACGGCGTCTCGTCGCCGTGTTCGGCAACAACGACGGCCCCGAGCTGCGGGCCCGGCTGCCCGAAGTGGCGCGCGCGGAACTCGGCGGGCTGCGCTTCGGCGTCGTCCATGAGACGGGTGCCGCGCAGGGCCGTGAGCGGCGGTGCGCCGAGCGCTTCCCCGATCTGGACGTGCTCGTCTTCGGGCACAGTCACATCCCGTGGGACACCACCGCTCAGGGCGGTCTGCGGCTGCTCAACCCGGGGTCGCCGACGGACCGGCGGCGGCAGCCGTACTGCACCTACATGACCGCCGTGGCCGCGCACGGGGAGCTGACGCAGGTGCGTCTGCACCGGCTGCCGCCCCGGAGCTGACGGCATACAGGCTCGGCGGCTCCCGCCGGCGCCCCCGGGCGGAGGCACCGGCGGAGCGAACCGTCAGGAACGGTGCAGCAGCGCCTGCATGGCCTCGAACAGGGTCGCCTCCGGGTCGGACACGGCGTCCGCCGAGCGCCAGGCCACGAAGCCGTCCGGGCGTACGAGCACCGCGCCCGCGGCCGTCGTGCCGTGCAGCTCGGCCCAGTCGGCGCCCGCTTCGGGTACCAGATCGGCGGCCGGTCCCGCACCGATGCGGTAGGCGTCCAGCGTGATCGACAGCCGCTCGGCGACACGTGCTGCCGCCTTGTGCCAGGCCGCGCCGCCCGATCCGGTCAGGAGCACGAAGGACCGCTCGTAGAGGTCCAGCGTGGACAGCCGCATGTCGCCGGGCCGGTTCAGCCACATGTGCGGGGCGCGGCTGCCGGGCTCGCCCGAGAGCTGCATCCGTTCGGGTACGACGGCCAGCTCGGGGTCGGCGCCGAGGACGGCACCGCGCGGATAGCGGTAGCCCATGGCGACGGTGAGCATCCCGCTCTGCCTGCCGCCGGCCATGCCCGGAGCGGGGTCGTACCCCGGGTGGCTGTGCTCCGCCGACCGGGCCGAGGCGCGCGCGCTGGTGGCCCGGGCCACCGGGCGGCGCTCCGCGTCGTACGTCTCCAGCAGTCCGGGGCCGGCCGAGCCGTCCAGGACCAGGGCGAGCTTCCAGGCGAGGTTGTGCGCGTCCTGGATTCCGGTGTTCGAGCCGAACGCGCCGGTCGGGGACATCTCGTGGGCGGAGTCCCCGGCGAGGAAGACCCTTCCCGCCCCGTACCGCTCGGCGACGCGTTCCGCCGCGTGCCACGGGGCCTTGCCGGTGATCTCGACGTCGATGTCGAGGGCACCGGTCGCCCTGCGGATGTGTGCGATGCAGCGTTCGTCGGTGAAGTCGTCCAGCGTCTCCCCGCGGTCGGGCTGCCAGGGTGCGTGGAAGACCCAGTTCTCCACGTTGTCCACCGGCAGCAGAGCACCGTCCGCCTCGGGGTCGGTGAGGTAGCAGACGATGAAGCGCCGGTCACCGACGACATCGGCGAGCGCACGTGAGCGGAAGGTGATGCTCACGTTGTGGAACAGGTCGCCCTGGCCCGTCCTGCCGATGCCGAGCTGCTCCCGGACGGGGCTGCGGGGCCCGTCGGCGGCGACCAGGTAGTCCGCGCGCACCGTGCTGCGCCTGCCCGTCTCGCGGCTCTGCACGACCGCGGTGACTCCGTGCGGGTCCTGCTCGAAGGAGAGCAGCTCGGTGGAGTACCGCAGGTCGCCCCCGAGCTTGCGGGCGCAGTCCAGCAGCACCGGTTCCAGGTCGTTCTGACTGCACACGCACCACGAGGAAGGGCTGAACCGGGCGAGCCCGCCTCCGGGGTCGATCTCCTTGAACAGCCATTCGTCGTCGCCGATGAGCGACGGCGCCTGGAGGATGCCGTGGTTCTTCGCGAGGACGGATGCGGCGTCGTGGATGTGCTGCTCGGCACCGGCCACCCGGAACAGCTCCATCGTCCGCACATTGTTGCCGCGGCCGCGCGGATGCCTCGAAGTGCCCGCGTGTCTCTCGACCAGCATGTGCCCGACGCCGATACGGCCCAGAAACAGCGATGTGGAAAGGCCCACCAGGGAGCCGCCCACGATCAGGACCGGTACGCGCTCGTCGACGTTGTCTTCCATCAGTTGCTCCAGCTCCAGCCGCCAGTACGGGGAATGGAGTTTCCATGCCCTTGCGGGAGGGCCTCGATCGCCCGTTCACCCACCTGGTTCACACATCTCGCGCCACCCGTGGTACCGGCACAGGATCGAAGCCGGACCGCCGCATCGTCTCAGCGGTGCACGGCCGTCCGTACCTGTCGGAACTCGCACTCGGAATCCCCGAGAGCCGGCCGTGCCACAGCACGCGGCGGCCTCACTGTCTCGAAGGAGAGGCGTGGAAATCATGACAACGCTGAGCGAACGCATATCTCAGTCGGCCTTCGATGGCTCCAGGCTGCGCGTCGTACTGCTGCTGGACCTCCACGACGGCGCACAGCAGAACTTCCTCAAGGCGTACGAGCACATGCGCAACCAGGTGGCGTCGGTACCGGGCCACATCAGCGACCAGCTGTGCCAGTCCATCGAGAACCCCTCGCAGTGGCTGATCACCAGCGAATGGGAAAGTGCGCCCCCGTTCCTCGACTGGGTGAACAGCGAGGAGCATGTGGAGACGGTCCGGCCCCTGCACAACTGCGTACGGGACACCCGGTCGCTGCGCTTCAGCGTCCTGCGCGAGACGGGCAAGCTCCACACCTCCGTCGAGGCCGCGCAGATCGGTGGTGGCCTGCAGCCCTTCCCGCGGGTGGGTGACGGCGTCGTACGACACGCCCTGACCTTCACCGTCAAGCCCGGCAGCGAGTCGGTCGTGGCGGAGATCCTCGCGGGATACGACTCGCCGGCGGCGAAGGTCGACGAGCACACCCGGCTGCGGCGTACCTCGCTGTTCATGCACGGGAACCGGGTCGTACGGGCTGTCGAGGTGCAGGGCGACCTGTTCGCCGCACTGCGCCACGTCGCCCGGCAGCCCGAGGTCAGGGCGGTCGAGGAAGCCATCAACCCGTACCTGGAGCAGGACCGGGATCTCAACGACCAGGACTCGGCACGGGTCTTCTTCACCCGGGCGGCGCTTCCGGCGGTGCACCATCTCGCGACCGCCGGCAAGGGGCACCCGGACGTCAAGCGGCACGCGCTGTTCTACCCGGCCAAGCCGGGCTGCGGCATGGCGCTCGCCCGGCTGCTCGCGCAGCAGGACGAGGCGGCGGCGGACGACCCGTCGGCGCCTGTCGACAGCAGCACCATCTTCCAGCGCGACGACATCGTCGTACGGCTGGTCGATGTGCGCGGCGACATCGACGCGGACCCGCTGCTGGCACTCGGCGCGCACGGCCAGCGCAAGGCGGCCATGCTGGCTCGGCTCCTGGACGACGACGCGGTCGGCGGCAGCACGTCGGCCACGGACGAGGACATGGCGCTCTTCCTCAAGAAGGCCGACATGCGCCTGATCACCGACCGCCGGGCCCCCTGAACCACGGCTGCCGGGCCCGCACCGTCCGTCCGGCGCCAGGCGGTGCGGTGCGCGCACACCGCACCACACGCACACCGCACCGCGCACAAACCGAACCGCCGGCACCACGCCATCCGGCCATGGAGGAAGTAGTCATGACCACACCGCATCGCATCGTCGACCTGAGCGAGACCCAGCCCAATCGCAGGCGCGGAGGCGATTTGCGCGCCATGCTCACACCCACCGCCGTGGGTGCCACGAGCGGCTTCATGGGCCTGGCGATCGTGGAGCCCGGCGACCGCATCGGCGAGCACTACCACCCGTACTCCGAGGAGTTCGTGTACGTCGTCAGTGGCGAACTCGAAGTCGACCTGGACGACGAGACGTTCCCGATCCGGCCGGACCAGGGGCTGCTGATCCCGCCTTACGTGCGGCACCGGTTCCGCAACGTGGGCAGCACGGAAGCCCGGATGGTCTTCCACCTGGGTCCGCTGGCCCCGCGTCCGGAGCTCGGCCATGTCGACACCGAGGAGACACCTGGCATGGAGAGCGTCGGACAGCACCGTCCGCCCGAACGCACCGGGACGGCTTCATGACCCGGCGGGTAGCGGTCACCGGCGTCGGCATAGTGGCGCCAGGAGGTGTCGGCATACCGGCGTTCTGGGACCTCCTGGCCAACGGCCGCACGGCGACGCGTGGCATCACTCTCTTCGACCCGACCGGGTTCCGTTCGCGGATCGCCGCCGAGTGCGACTTCGATCCGACGGCCCACGGCCTCGGCCCGGAGGCGATCCAGCGTGCCGACCGGTACGTGCAGTTCGCCATGGTCGCTGCGCGGGAAGCGCTGCGGGACGCTGCGCTCGACCCGGAGCGGGAGGACCCGTGGCGGATGGGGGTGTCCCTGGGCACCGCGGTGGGCGGAACCACCCGTCTGGAGCACGACTACGTCAAGGTCAGCAGTTCGGGCCGGCGCTGGGACGTGGACCACAGCGAGGCGGAGCCGCATCTGCACCGCGCTTTCTCGCCCAGTGCCCTCGCCTCCGAGGTCGCCGAGCAGGTCGGCGCCCACGGCCCGGTGCAGACCGTCTCCACGGGATGCACCTCGGGTCTCGACGCGATCGGCTACGCCTTCCACGCCATAGAGGAGGGCAGGGTCGACGTCTGCATCGCGGGCGCGTCGGACTCGCCGATATCCCCCATCACGGTGGCCTGCTTCGACGCGATCAAGGCGACCTCCGCGAACAACGACGACCCGGCCCATGCCTCCCGCCCCTTCGACGCCCACCGGGACGGATTCGTCATGGGTGAAGGCGGCGCCGTGCTCGTCCTGGAAGAGCTCGAACACGCGCGTGCCCGCGGCGCGACGGTGTACTGCGAGATCAGTGGCTACGCCACGTTCGGCAACGCGTACCACATGACCGGTCTCACCCGGGAGGGCCTGGAAATGGCCCGCGCGATCGGCAGCGCGATCGGCCATGCCCGTATCGACGCGTCGGACATCGACTACGTCAACGCGCACGGCTCGGGTACGCAGCAGAACGACCGGCACGAGACCGCCGCGGTGAAGCAGTCGCTCGGAACGCACGCCTACGAGGTTCCGATGAGTTCCATCAAATCCATGGTGGGGCACTCGCTCGGGGCCATCGGGGCGATAGAGATCGTCGCCTGTGTGCTGGCGCTGGCCAACCAGGTGGTGCCGCCCACGGCGAACTACGAGACCCCCGACCCCGAGTGCGATCTCGACTATGTGCCACGCACCGCGCGCGCCCTCAAGCTGCGCAACGTGCTCTCGGTCGGCAGTGGCTTCGGCGGATTCCAGTCCGCCGTGGTCCTCACCCGGCCAGGAGGGAGGAGACGATGAGTCCTCGGCAGGACCGGCGTCCGGCCGTCACCGGAATCGGCGTCATCGCCCCCAACGGGGTCGGCACCGACGCCTTCTGGAAGTCCACACGCGAGGGCGTCAGCGTCCTCGACCATGTCACGCGTGAAGGCTGCGAACATCTGCCGGTCCGTGTCGCCGGCGAAGTGCGCGGCTTCGATCCCGAATCGCTGGTCGAGGAGCGCTACCTCGTCCAGACCGACCGGTTCACGCACTTCGCCATGGCGGCTGCCGACATGGCGCTGTCCGACGCGCGGATAGCCACCGGCGACTACAGCGACTCTCCGTTCGCGGTGGGAGTGGTCACCGCCGCCGGTTCCGGTGGCGGTGAGTTCGGCCAGCGTGAGCTGCAGCGGCTGTGGGGCCAGGGTTCCCGCTATGTCGGTCCGTACCAGTCCATCGCCTGGTTCTACGCGGCGAGCACCGGACAGATCTCGATCCGCGGCGGGTTCAAGGGCCCCTGCGGTGTCGTGGCCAGCGACGAGGCGGGCGGACTCGACGCCCTCGCGCATGCCGCCCGGGCGATCGAGCGGGGCACCGACGCCGTCGTCATCGGCGCGGCCGAAGCGCCACTGGCGCCGTACTCGCTCGTGTGCCAGCTCGGCTACCGGGAACTGAGCGCATGCGAGGAACCGGAGCGCGCCTACCGGCCGTTCACCCCGGGCGCGTGCGGTTTCGTGCCCGCGGAGGGCGGCGCCATGCTCGTCGTCGAGGAGGAGTCGGCGGCCCGCCGCCGTGGCGTCGCCGTCCGGGCCGTCGTGGCCGGACACGCGGCGACGTTCACCGGGGCCTCCCGCTGGGAGGAGTCCCGCGAGGGGCTGGCCCACGCGATCCGTGGTGCTCTGACGGACGCCGCCTGTGCCCCTGACGAGATCGACGTGGTCTTCGCGGACGCGCTCGGCATCCCGGAGGCCGACCGGGCCGAGGCGCTGGCGATCGCCGACGCTCTGGGCCCGCACGGTCTGCGTGTGCCGGTGACGGCCCCCAAGAGCGGCACGGGCCGGGCCTACTGCGGAGCGCCCGTGCTGGACACGGCCGCCGCCGTCCTCGCCATGCAGGACGGTCTCGTACCGCCCACGCCCAATGTCTCCGACGTGTGCCACGACCTGGAAGTGGTGACCGGCAGGGCCCGCCCCGCCGAGTTGCGCACGGCCCTGGTGCTGAGCCGAGGACTCATGGGTTCGAACGCGGCGCTCGTGCTGCGGCACGGCGCCGACACCCCCGAGTGAGAAGTGAGGACTCTCTCATGACGACGCAAATCACCAAACTGACCATCGAAGAGCTGGCCGCTCTGATGAAGAAGGGCGCCGGAATCACCGTCGACCCCGTCGAGATGGGCGGCCGGCCCGAAGCACGGTTCGACGAGTACGGCCTCGACTCGCTCGGCCTGCTGGGCATCGTGGGCGAGCTGGAGAACCGCTACGGCCAGGCTCTGCCCCCCGACGCGGACCGCTGCAAGACCCCGCGTGAGTTCCTCGACCTCGTCAACAATTCCCTCATGGCAGGAGCCTGAAGTGTCCGGGCACACCGAGAACAAGATCACCATCGACGCGCCCCTCGACCTCGTCTGGGACGTGACCAACGACATCGAGAACTGGCCCCAGCTGTTCAGCGAGTACGCATCCGTCGAGATCATGGACCGCAGGAACAACAAGACGACGTTCCGGCTCACCATGCATCCCGACGAGAACGGCAAGGTCTGGAGCTGGGTGTCGGAGCGCGAGACCGACCGGATGGCGCTGACGGTCCGTGCCCGCCGCGTCGAGACCGGCCCCTTCCAGCACATGGACATCCGCTGGGAGTACACGCAGACACCCCAAGGTGTGCTGATGCACTGGACGCAGGACTTCGCGATGAAGCCGGACGCCCCGGTCGACGACGACTGGATGACCGACAACATCAACCGGAACTCCCGCGTCCAGATGGAGCTCATCAGGGACAAGATCGAGCAGCGCGCCCGCGAGCGCGAGGCCGTCCCGGTCACCTCCGAGTGACACCGACCGACACCGACAGAAGGGATTCTCCCTGATGCACCAGGCTCTGATCGTCGCTCGTATGGCACCGGACTCGGCCGCCGACATCGCCAAGGTGTTCGAGGCCTCCGACCGGGGCGAACTGCCGGACCTCGTCGGGGTCACCCGGCGCAGCCTCTTCCAGTTCGGCGATGTCTATCTCCATCTGATCGAAGCCGACCGGCCGCCGGGACCGGCGGTCGCCAAGGTGGCGGACCACCCGGCCTTCCGGGACATCAGCGAGCAGCTCTCCGCCTATGTCAGCGCGTACGACCCGCAGACCTGGCGAAGCCCGAAGGACGCCATGGCCCACGAGTTCTACCGCTGGGAGCGTGACGCCAGGGTGTGACGCCCACGCCACGTCGCCGGCTCCGCGTACGGA
>NZ_JBSGZO010000300.1:0-10821 GCF_053611045.1 Streptomyces sp. NPDC054841
TTGGCGGGCGTGGTCTTCTTGGTGGCGGTCTTCTTGGCCGCGGGCTTCTTGGCGGGCGCCGCTTTCTTCGCAGCGCCAGTCGTACGGCCGGCGCGCGGCTTCGCGGTGCCCGCCGCGCCCTGGGAACCCTTGCCGGACGTACGTGAGGCCATGGTGGTGAGGTTACCGGTGTGAACGGCGGCGGACACGTGTGCCCACCGCTTCACCCGTTCGTGTCGTTCGTACCGCGCCCGGAAACTGACGTTTACTCAGCCGAGGGGCCCTCTCCGGGCCGCTAGTTCTGCGAGGGGAGAGTCGCCGTACCCGTGCCCGCACCGGGCTCCAGGGCGTCCAGCGCCCTGCGCAGACCCGTGAGTTTGCGCTCGAGATGGGCGGCGGTGGCGACGGCTGCCGCATCCGCCGAATCGTCGTCGAGCTGCTTGGAGAGCGCTTCCGCCTGCTCCTCAACTGCGGCCAGACGCGCGGAGAGTTCGGCGAGCAGGCCCGCCGGCTCCTTGGTGTCGCCCGTGCCGTGCCCGCTGCCCTCCAACTGGAGGCGGAGCAGGGCTGCCTGCTCGCGCAGCTGGCAGTTCTTCATATAGAGCTCGACGAAGACGGAGACCTTCGCGCGCAGGACCCACGGGTCGAACGGCTTGGAGATGTAGTCCACCGCGCCCGCGGCGTAACCGCGGAAGGTGTGGTGCGGACCGTGGTTGATCGCGGTCAGGAAGATGATCGGAATGTCCCGGGTCCGTTCCCGCCGCTTGATGTGCGCAGCGGTCTCGAAACCGTCCATTCCTGGCATCTGGACGTCCAGCAGAATGACCGCAAAGTCGTCCGTCAGCAGCGCTTTGAGCGCTTCCTCCCCTGACGATGCCCGCACCAGCGTCTGATCGAGCGCAGAGAGGATGGCCTCCAGCGCCAGCAGATTCTCCGGCCGGTCATCGACCAGGAGGATCTTGGCCTTCTGCACCATGCCTCGCCCTCCTCGCCCCGGCTTGGGGTCTCCCCAGCTCGAAGAGCCGGGGGAAGCACCGGGCGCCGCCCCAGGGGACGACTCCCTTGCGTCGCCCGTCCTTGTGCCGGTCATGGTAGCCGCACCCCGCCCGTCGCCACACCCTGTCACCGCGATGTCACTGTGCACGTAGCAGAAACGCAGTGGGAGACCAGAAGGTTCCCCGAATATCGGCCCCTCACACGCCTTCGGCCACAGCCAGTCAGCAACTTACGAGAATCCGTACAGTCCGCAATCAGACTGTGATGTGCACGCGACCAGCCTTCGTCACTTTCCGCGCATCCACTGCTCCATGACGGAGAGCAGATGATCAGGGTCGACCGGCTTGGTGACATAGTCGGACGCGCCGGATTCGATCGCCTTCTCCCGGTCACCCTTCATCGCCTTCGCCGTGAGCGCGATGATCGGCAGCCCGGCGAACTGCGGCATCCTGCGGATCGCCGTCGTCGTCGCATAGCCGTCCATCTCGGGCATCATGATGTCCATCAGTACGACCGTCACATCGTCGTGCTGCTCGAGGACTTCGATGCCCTCGCGCCCGTTCTCCGCGTACAGCACCGACAGACCGTGCTGCTCCAGCACACTGGTGAGCGCGAAGACATTACGGATGTCGTCGTCGACGATGAGCACCTTCTCACTGTGGAACTCGAAGGTGCGGCGGGGCTCGTCGGACGCCTCCTGCGGCTGCTGCGCCCCCCAGGGCTCCTGTGCCGCGGCGGACTGGCCGGGCAGCGCGTGGCGCAGGTCCGTGGTTCCCAGGGCCTTGCGGCGGCGCCGGAAGAGCGTCGCGGGACCGGGGTGCGCGTTGGCGCTCGGCGTCGGCTCCGGCGGGGACTGCCGGCCCGCCTCGACTACCGCCGTGTCGTCGAGCACGGCCATCGGCGCCTCGGGGCCCGGCACGAGCTGCGGGTAGCCCTGCGGCGGCAGTTCGCTCGGGTGAAGGGGCAGATAGAGCGTGAACGTCGAACCGCGGCCCGGCTCGCTCGCCGCATGGATCTCGCCACCGAGCAACCGCGCGATCTCACGGCTGATGGACAGGCCGAGGCCGGTACCGCCGTACTTACGGCTGGTCGTGCCGTCGGCCTGTTTGAACGCCTCGAAGATGACCCGCATCTTGCTCGCCGCGATCCCGATGCCGGTGTCGGTGACCGAGAAGGCGATCAGGTCGCCGTCCGCGTCGCGCAGCGAGCCCGCCTCCAGCAGCTGCTCGCGGATCGACTGCGGCACATCGGCGTTCGCCGGCCTGATGACCAGCTCCACCGCACCGGTGTCGGTGAACTTCACGGCGTTCGAGAGCAGATTGCGCAGCACCTGAAGCAGCCGCTGTTCGTCCGTGTGCAGGGTGGCCGGCAGCTCCGGCGACACCCGCACCGAGAAGTCGAGCCCCTTCTCCGCCGTGAGCGGCCGGAACGTCGCCTCCACATAGTCGACGAGCTGGACGAGGGCGATACGGGTCGGGCTGACGTCCATCTTGCCCGCCTCGACCTTCGACAGATCGAGGATGTCGTTGATGAGCTGCAGCAGATCGGAGCCGGCGCCGTGGATCGTCTCGGCGAACTCCACCTGCTTCGGAGTCAGGTTGCTGTCGGCGTTGTCGGCGAGCAGCTTGGCGAGGATCAGCAGCGAGTTGAGCGGTGTGCGCAGCTCGTGCGACATGTTCGCCAGGAACTCGGACTTGTAGCGCATGGAGACCGCAAGCTGTTCGGCCCGCTCCTCCAGCACCTGCCGGGCCTCCTCGATCTCGGTGTTCTTCACCTCGATGTCGCGGTTCTGCTGCGCCAGAAGCTCTGCCTTGTCCTCCAGTTCGGCGTTGGAGGACTGCAGCGCCTTCTGCCGGTTCTCCAGCTCCTCGGAGCGCTCCCGCAGTTGCTCGGTCAGCTCCTGCGACTGCTTGAGCAGCACCTCGGTCTTGGTGTTGACGCTGATGGTGTTGACGCTCGTCGCGATCATCTCGGCGATCTGGTTGAGGAAGTCCCGCTGGATCTGGGTGAACGGCTGGAACGACGCCAGCTCGATCACGCCGAGGACCTTCCCCTCGAACAGCACCGGCAGCACGATCACGTACGCGGGCGAGGCCTCACCCAGCCCCGAGGAGATCTTCAGATACCCCGGCGGCACATTGACCTGGATCGTCCGCTTCTCCTCGGCCGCCGTCCCGATCAGGGTCTCCCCCGGCCGGAAGGACATCGGCATCGATCCGGCCGAGTAGCCGTAACTGCCGCGCATCACCAGCTCGTACGAGCTCTCGCCGCCCGAGCCGAGCTCTCCGCCCCCGCCCGTCGGCATCGCCAGGAAGAACGCGCCGTGCTGCGCCGAGACCACCGGCGTCAGCTCGCTCATGATCAGCGAGGCGACGTCGTCCAGGTCGCGCCTGCCCTGCATCAGACCGGAGATACGGGCCAGGTTGCCCTTCAGCCAGTCCTGCTCCTCGTTGGCGAGCGTGGTGTCGCGCAGGTTCGCGATCATCGTGTTGATGTTGTCCTGGAGGACCTGGATCTCGCCCGCGGCGTCCACGTCGATCTTCAGGTTGAGGTCGCCACGGGTCACGGCGGTGGCGACGGCGGCGATCGCCCGCACCTGCCGGGTCAGGTTCCCGGCCATCTCGTTCACGGACTCCGTCAGGTCCCGCCACGTGCCGTCGACGTCCCGCACGCGCGCCTGGCCGCCGAGCATGCCGTCCGTGCCCACCTCACGGGCCACACGCGTGACCTCCTCGGCGAACGACGACAGCTGGTCGACCATCGTGTTGATGGTGTTCTTCAGCTCCTGGATCTCACCACGGGCGTCGATGTCGATCTTCTTGGTGAGATCGCCCTTGGCGATGGCGGTGGTGACCGTGGCGATCTGGCGCACCTGACCGGTCAGATTGGACGCCATCGAGTTCACGGACTCGGTGAGGTCCTTCCACGTACCGGACACGCCCGGGACACGGGCCTGGCCGCCCAGCTCGCCTTCCGTACCCACCTCACGGGCCACACGCGTGACCTCGTCCGCGAACGACGACAGCGTCGTCACCATCGTGTTGACGGTGTCGGCCAGCTCGGCGACCTCGCCGCGCGCCTCGACCGTCACCTTCTTCGTCAGATCGCCGTGGGCGACCGCGGACGACACCCGGGAGATGTTCCGCACCTGACTGGTCAGGTTGGCGGCCATCGTGTTGACGTTGTCGCTCAGGTCCTTCCAGATACCCGTGGCGCCACGCACCCGCGCCTGACCGCCGAGAATGCCTTCCGTACCCACCTCACGGGCGACTCGCGTCACCTCGTCCGCGAAGTTGGACAGCTGGTCGACCATCGTGTTGACGGTGGTCACCAGCTCCAGGATCTCGCCCTTGGCATCGACGGTGATCTTCTTCGACAGATCGCCCTTGGCGACCGCCGTCGTCACCTCGGCGATGTTGCGCACCTGCGAGGTCAGGTTGTTCGCCATGAAGTTGACGGACTGGGTGAGGTCCTTCCAGGTACCGGAGACGCCCTGCACCTCGGCCTGGCCGCCGAGGATGCCCTCGGTGCCCACCTCACGGGCCACCCGGGTCACCTGCTCCGCGAAGTTCGAGAGCTGGTCCACCATCGTGTTGAGGGTGTTCTTCAGCTCCAGGATCTCGCCACGCGCATCCACATCGATCTTCTGCGACAGGTCACCGCGAGCCACCGCCGTGGCGACCTGGGCGATGTTGCGGACCTGGGCGGTCAGGTTCCCGGCCATGCCGTTCACGGAGTCCGTCAGATCGCGCCACACACCCGCGACGCCCGGCACCTGCGCCTGACCGCCGAGGCGCCCGTCCGTGCCCACCTCACGGGCCACCCGGGTCACCTGCTCGGCGAACGCCGACAGCTGGTCGACCATCGTGTTGATGGTGTTCTTCAGCTCCAGGATCTCGCCACGCGCGTCCACATCGATCTTCTGCGACAGGTCACCTCGGGCCACCGCCGTGGTGACCTGAGCGATCTGCCGCACCTGTGACGTCAGGTTCCCCGCCATGAAGTTGACGGAGTCGGTGAGTTCCTTCCACGTGCCGGACACGCCGTCGACCCGCGCCTGGCCGCCGAGCCGGCCCTCCGTACCCACGTCCCGCGCCATCCGCGTCACCTGGTCGGCGAACGACGACAGCTGCGCCACCATCGTGTTGACGGTGTTCTTCAACTCCAGCATCTCGCCCGCCACATCGACGGTGACCTTCTGCGACAGATCACCGTTGGCGACCGCCGTCGTCACCTGCGCGATGTCCCGCACCTGGCCGGTGAGGTTACGGAACGCCGTATTCACCGAGTCCGTGAGGTCCTTCCACGTCCCGGCCGCGCCCGGCACCTCGGCCTGACCGCCCAGCCGGCCCTCGACGCCGACCTCCCGGGCCACCCGGGTCACTTCGGAACCGAACGACTGCAGCTGGTCCACCATCGTGTTGACGGTGTTCTTCAACTCCAGCATCTCGCCCGCCACATCGACGGTGACCTTCTGCGACAGATCACCGTTGGCGACCGCCGTCGTCACCTGCGCGATGTCCCGCACCTGTGTCGTGAGGTTGCGGAAGACGGTGTTGACCGAATCGGTCAGGTCCTTCCACGTCCCGGCCGCGCCCGGCACCTGCGCCTGACCGCCGAGCAGACCCTCCGCGCCGACCTCGCTCGCCACCCGGGTCACTTCGTCCGCGAAGGTACGCAGCGTCTCCGTCATCTGGTTGATGGTCTCGGCGAGCTGCGCCACCTCACCGCGCGCGCTGACCGTGACCTTCTGCGACAGATCACCGTTGGCGACCGCCGTCGTGACCTCCGCGATGCCCCGCACCTGCGAGGTCAGATTGCCCGCCATCGTGTTGACGGAGTCGGTGAGGTCCTTCCACACACCGGCGACGCCCGGCACGGCCGCCTGCCCGCCGAGCTCCCCCTCCGTACCCACCTCACGCGCGACCCGGGTCACCTCGGAGGAGAACGAGGACAGCTGATCCACCATCGTGTTGACGGTGTTCTTCAGCTGGAGCATCTCGCCGGCCACATGGACAGTGACCTTCCGGGACAGATCACCCTTGGCGACCGCCGTCGTAACGAGAGCAATGTCACGCACCTGGGCCGTCAGCCGGTACGCCATGGTGTTCACCGAATCCGTGAGATCCTTCCACGAACCGGACATACCTCGCACCTGAGCCTGGCCGCCGAGTTTGCCCTCGGTGCCGACCTCCAGTGCGACCCTCGTCACTTCGTCGGTGAACGCCGACAGCTGGTCGACCAGATTGTTGACCGTACGCGCGACCTTCAGGAACTCGCCGCGCAGCGGACGCACCGCGTCATCACCCTCGGCCGCGTGCGACCGGAGCTCCATGCGCTGCTCCAGATCGCCCTCCGCGACCGCCGACAGCACCCTGCCGACCTCGGACACCGGCCGGGCCAGATCGTCCACCAGCGCGTTCGACGCGTCGATCGCGGCGGCCCAGGAGCCCTCGCAGGGCCCGGGCTCCAGCCGCTCCGTGAGCTTCCCCTCACGGCCGACCACGCGGCGCACCCGCGCCAGCTCACCGGTGAGATGAAGATTGCGGTCGGCGACCTCGTTGAAGACGGCCGCGATCTCCGTCATCACGCCGTCACCCGACACGGTCAGCCGTTTGCGGAAGTTCCCGTCCCGCATCGAGACGAGGGCCACCAGCAGCCGGTTCAGAGCCGCGGTGTCCACCTCCGTCGTCCCCCCGCGTGGCTGATTCCTCCGGGACTGACCGCCTTGTGCGCGCGTGCCAGTGCCCCGCGCTGTTGCACCAGACTCCACCGTGTCCCTCCCGCAGGGGTTGACCATCATGCTCGGGCTGTCTCTGGAAGCTTGCCCAGTGTTTCACCGCAGCCGAACCAGGCCATAACAGTTCGGCAGCTTCGCTTAGCGTCCCCGCCATCGGATGGCGGAAACGGCGGTGACCGGCATCCGCTCGGACAGCGAAGGTAAGTAACCTGGCATCCGGCTGTCCAACCGCCCCGGTCGCCCGGCGGGGGCGTATGGCGCGAGGACTACCACCGGGCACCGGGAGGGGCGGCACCGACCATGGCAGAGCCGGGCGTCGAGACGCGTACGAGGAGTTCTGTGATCACCGCGCGGGCGGCTGCCAGCTTCGACCCCGTCGGACGGTCGGTGGCAACCGCCCGGGCCTTCGTCCGGGACACACTCCAGGGCTGGGGATACTCCGACGTCGTCGACGACGCCGTGGTCCTCACCAGCGAGCTCGTCACCAACGCGGTGATCCATGCCGGCACCGCCGCCGACGTGCTCTGTCTGCGGACCGAGGAAGGCGTACGGGTCGAGGTCGCCGACCGCTATCCCGAGCGCGAGATCCCCATCCAGGGCGGCGGCAGAACCCACGCCCACCCCGACCGCGAGAACGGCCGGGGGCTGCTGCTCTGCGCGGCACTCGCCACCCGCTGGGGCGTCGAGTACTCACCGACCCACAAGCAGGTCTGGTTCCAGCTCGATCTGCCGCAGCGCATGGTGGGCACCCGCTCGGCCGGCCCGGTTCTCCCCACCGGCCTCCTCCCGGTCGCCGACGAGCGCGTACGCGTCGCCGTCGCCCAGATCGACCGCAACGGCGCAATCAGCCGATGGAACGACGACGCCGAACACCTCTTCGGTTACGCCGCGGACCAGGTTCTGGGCAAGCCCCTCGGCGACTTCGCCGCCTGGCCGCACACCCCGGGCATCGGCACCGGTATCGCCGAGGCCCTCCAACTGTCCCGCTGGGAAGGCAGCTACGGCATCCGCGGCACCGACGGCCGCGTCGTCCCCGTCTACGCCTCCCATCTGCGCGTGCGCGACACCCACGGCGAGGCCTCCACCGTCTGCCTCCTCGTCCGCGACTACGAGCGCGCGGTGCTCCAGACCCCCGTCCGCGTCCCCGCCACGGACGGCTCCGGACCCGAGAGCCGCAATGCGGACCCCTTCGAGGTCTTCATCGGCTCTCCCGCCCCCGACGACCTCGACGGCCTGCTCCAGCGCACGGTCGAGCGCGCCCGCGACATGCTCGACGGCGACTCCGCCTTCCTGCTTCTGGCCACCGACGACGAGACGGAGCTGGAGGTACGGGCCACCACCGGGCTGCCCTCCGCACGGCAGCGGTTCGCCCGCGTCCCGGTCGAGGCCGGCACCGGCCGGTACGGCTCGGCCCGTATGCCCGCCGTCCACGAGGACCTCACCGCCGTTCCCGGCGCCGTCCCGCTGCTCGGCGGCACCGGTATGCGCTCCGTGGTCACCGTCCCGCTCAAGGTCGAGGGCCGCCTCACCGGCTCCCTCGGCGTCGCGGCGGAAGCCTCGGGCCGGTATTCCAACGAGGAAGCGCTGCGCCTGCAGTTCGCAGCCGACCGCATCGCGCTCGCCGTCGAATCCGCTCGCCTCGGCGAGCTGGAACGGCTCCGCCGCGGCTCACTCAGCTTCCTCGTCGAAGCCTCCGACCTGCTGGCGGGCACGCTGGACCGCGACCAGACCCTGGCCCTGATGGCGCAGATGACCGTCCCCACCCTCGCCACCTGGTGCGCGGTCTACACGATCGCCGACCAGGCCTCCGAGCCGTACCTCTCGTACGTGCTGCACGAGGACGAGGAGCGCATCGACGGCCTGAAGGCACTGCTCTCCCGGATCCAGCCGCCGGACCCGGTCCCCACGCCCGGCGCACGCGTCTGGACCGCACCGGCCGACGCCGCCCACCAGGCCGCTCTGCGCACCTCCATGCGCGAACTGGGCCTCGGCGCCACCCACTTGGCCTCCGGCATCGGTACGACCCTGGCCACGGCCTCCGCGGTCGGCGGCGAGACAGTGGTCCTTCCACTGGTCGCCCGCAACCGCGTCATCGGCATGCTCACCCTCGGCAAGCCCTCCGACGACCACTTCCGCCAGGAGATCCTCGAACTCGCTGAGGACCTCTCCCGCCGAGCGGCCCTCGCCCTCGACAACGCCCGCCTCTACTCCGAGCGCACGGCCATCAGTCAGTCGCTCCAGCGCAGCCTCCTGCCGCCCGGCCTCCCCCAGGTCCCGGGCGTCGAGGTCGAGGTCATCTACCGCGCCGCGGGCGAAGGCAACGAGGTCGGCGGCGACTTCTACGACCTCTTCCCGATCCGTGACGGGGCGTACGGCTTCGCCATCGGCGACGTCTGCGGTACGGGTCCGGAGGCGGCCGCCGTCACCGGCCTGGCCCGCCACGCCCTGCGTCTGCTGGCCCGCGAGGGCTTCGGCGGACCCGCGGTCCTGGAGCGGCTGAACGCGGCGATCCTCGACGAAGGCGCCCGCAGTCGCTTCCTCACCCTGCTGTACGGCGAGTTGTGGCCCCAGGAGGACGGCTCCGCACTGCTGAAGGTCGTCTGCGCCGGCCATCCGCTCCCCCTGCGCCTGCGCCAGGACGGCTCCGTGGAACCGGCGGCCGAGCCACAGCCCCTGCTGGGCGTGATGGAGGACCTGGAGCTGTACGAGCAGACCGTCACCCTCGACCCGGGCGACGTCCTGCTCTGCGTGACCGACGGCGTCACCGAACGGCGCGAGGGCACCCGCATGCTCGGCGACGACGGCCTCATCGACGTTCTGACGACCTGTACGGGCCTGACGGCCGGCGCGGTCGCCGCGCGCATCCTCCGCGCGGTCGAACGCTTCGCCGCCGAGCCCGCCTCGGACGACATGGCCATCCTCGCCATGCGCGTCCCGGAGCCCCACAAGAGCTGAACGGAATTTGGACATGAAGAAGGCCCCCGCCGTGAGGCGGGGGCCTTCTTCCGTTCGGAGCCCCCAAACGGAATCGAACCGTTGACCTTCTCCTTACCATGGAGACGCTCTACCGACTGAGCTATAGGGGCCTGTTGCGCTTTCGCGGTCTCCCGCGCGGCAACGGAATAGATCATACCCCGAACTCGTGTGTGCTCAGAACCATCCATTCCTCTGGACCGTCCATCGCGCCGCTGCCACCATGCGCCAATGCGGATACGCCACTTACAGATCGCCGCTCTGGCCCTGCTGTTCCCTCTGGCCGGCTGCAGCGCGAACACCGACGACGACGGCAGTGGAAAGGAGAAGCCCCGGAAGCCTTCGGCAACGCAGCCGGCGAAAGAGACGCCACGCCCCGGCGATCAGACGGTCACCATGACCTGGAAGGGCAAGCAGCGCGTCTACACGGTCCACGCGCCGCCCGGCTACACGCCGACCCAGCAACTCCCCCTGGTCGTCGTCATGCACCCCTACCCGGCCGACGGCACGTACGCCGCCAAACTGACCGGCTTCAACGCCAAGGCCGACAAGGAAGGCTTCCTCGTCGCCTATCCGAACGGAATGGACCAGGCGTACAACGCCCTCATCTGCTGCGGCAGCGAGGACGACGTCGGCTTCATCGGCGCGATGACGAAGCGCCTCATCGGCACATGGAAGGCCGACCCTCGGCGCATCTACGCCACCGGTATTTCCAACGGCGCGGACATGTCCTTCAAACTCGCCGTCGAGCTCCCGGGCACGCTGGCCGCGATCGCCCCGGTCAGCGGCGGCTACATCGGCACGGCCGCGCAGAATCCCACGTACATGCCGAAGGTCCCGGTGTCCGTGGCCACCTTCGTCGGCGGTCTCGACAAGTACTACGAGGACTTCGAGCAGGGCATCAAGTCCTGGTCGGAACGTCTGGGTTGCAAGGCGGGCCGGCCGGAGAAAGTCAGGGGCAACAACACCCGCACGTCGGCGAAGTGCCGCGACAAGTCGGAGTTCATGACGTACCGCCTCCCGGACATGGGCCACAAATGGCCGGGCAGCAAGGACCAGACGATGGGCGACCCGGAGACGGGCGTCAACGCGACCGATCTCATCTGGGAGTTCTTCGAGGCACACCCGAAGAC
>NZ_JBSGZO010000301.1:0-10786 GCF_053611045.1 Streptomyces sp. NPDC054841
GCTTCCTGGAGCGGTGGACCGGCGCCGAGGGCTCGGGGCACCCGCTGCATCCGTGGAGGGAAAACCGTCTGGCCCGACCAGGCGCTGCCGGATGTGTCCGCCTGATCGCGGGGAACACCGACCGGACCCGATCATCCGCGAAGGGCCGGGCCGGGATGCGGAGGGCGACTTCTCGAATCACTCGAATCGCTCGAATATGTCCAGATGCTCGAATTTACGACGCTGCCCAGCCAGCCCAGCAGAAAGGCGGCGGGCGTCGACACGAGGACGACCGTCTGGAGAGGGAACCAGTCCAGGTGCCAGTCCGGGAAGAGCGCCAGGGGGTTGCCGGAGAAGACGGGGCCGGAGATCTGCAGTCCGACGGCGCCGCCCAGGCCCCCGTACAGCGTCCACAGCAGTCCGGTTCGGCTGTAGCCGCTCCAGAAGAGGGAGTACACCAGTGCCGGAAGCAGGCAGGAGGCCGCCACCGCCAGGGAAAGAGCAGACAGGAACAGAACGTTCCATCCCTGGACCCAGACCGCCAGCCCGATGCTGACCACACCGACGGCGGCGGACGCCCAGCGTGCGGCGGCCACCTCCCGGCCCTCGGCCGTGCGCCCACGGCGCAGCACATGTGTGTACAGGTCGTGGGCGATCGCCCCCGCGGCCGCCAGGGTGATGCTCGCTACGACGGCCAGCGTGGTGAGGAACACCGCGGAGGAAACCAGCACGACGAGAACTGCGCCGTTCGTGTGGGTGGACGAGCCACCCGCCAGTTCGGCGGTGAGCATCAGCAGGGTGCTGTTGCCTCCCGGATCCGCGGCCATGATCGCCGGTGCGCCGACCGACGCGGCGGCCGCGAAGCCCATCAGAGCCGTGGTGAGGCACAGAGCGCCGACGATGCCGATGGTGTGGCGCACCGTACGGCGCGCGGCGGCTGCGTCGGGAGCTGTGCTGAGTTGCATGGCAACGTGTGGCAGGCACGCCACTCCCAGCACGATGGTGATCATCAGGCCGATGAAGTCGAGCGTGGCTTCGGGGTCGCTGCTGCCGGCGAACCGGAGGCCGGGGCGCAGGTAGCCGGCGGGCCGGCCGCTGCCCTGTCCGGCGGCGTCGATCAGGGAGTCGGTGCTCCAGTGAAAACGATGGAGCAGCACAGCTGTCACCGTCAGGGCGGCGCCGAGCAGCACCACCGCTTTGATCATCTGAATGACGATCGTGCCGCGCATGCCGCCGAACACCGTGGTGCAGACGACGAGTGCGCCGATCATGACGATGGCTGTCTTCTCGGCGCCCGGCCCGGTCATTCCCAGCAGCGCCGTGGTGGTCACGCCCGCGCCCGAGAGCTGTACGACGAGATAGGGGACGCACACGCTCAAGGTGACGACAGCGACCGCGATCCTTACCGCGGGCCCTGGAGCCCGCAGGGCGAACGTGTCGCCCAGGGTGTAACCGGCGTGCTCGCGCAGGGGGCGCGCCAGCAGGAGGAGCACGCCGAGCGACAGCACGGTGCACAGGGCGATGAACAGACCGTCGTAGCCGAAGACCGCGACACTTCCCGTGGTGCCGAGCACCGTCGCCGCGGACAGGTAGACGCCGGACAGGACAAGGGCACCGCGCAGGGGCTTCAGCCTGCGGCCCGCTGTGTAGAAGTCGTTGACCCGGTCCCTCTCGGGGCCGCTGAGAACGCAGATGAACAGGATGGGGACGATGAGCGTCAGAAAGCCCACCAGGACGAAGGCCCGCGTGTCACTGTCCAGGGCGCCGGGCGCGGCCAGCAGGATCCGCGGACTCATCTGCTCTCCTCCCCGTCCTCCTGAAAAGCCGGGCGTCCGTCCGCGCGGCGGTCGTACCGCGCCGCCGTCCACACCAGCAGGGACGCCTGCAGGAGAAGTGCCAGCACCCCGATGTTGGTCCGTCCCCAGATGCGAGTGGCCATGAAGTCGTCGGCGGAGCAGGCGAGAAGCAGGTGTACGGCGAAGGTCGATGCGTTGACCACGGCGAAGAACGCACCTGGACGATGCGGCCGTGGGCGATGATGAAGCCGAGGGGCGTGCGGGTGGGCCATAGCGGTCTCCTGGCGGGCAGGGATGCAGGCGGATCGCCTGATGCGAGGCTCACCAGAGCACCGACGCCCCCGGCCCGTCCATGTGCTGTGCCCGCACCGTTGTCCACTCCCAACCCCTGGCATTCGTCATTGTGCTGATGCCCATTCAGCAATGCCGTGTCGTCACGCGGACGACGGGTCAGTGCCTTCGTCGGTGGTGCCGAATGCGGCCGCCGGCCCGAGCAGACGGTGGGCGTCGAGTGCGAGGGTGAGTTGCACCAGATCGCGGGGGCGGGTCGGCGCGAGGCCGGTGATCTGCTCGAAGCGGCGCAGACGATTGAGCACGGTGTTGCGATGGCACAGCATGTGCCGGGCGGCCCGGACGGCGGAGCCTCCGTTCTCGATCCAGACGCCGATGGTGTCGAACAGCGTGTCGCGGTCAGCGGGTTCCAGGTCGTACAGGGGCCGGAGCACGCCGCGGACCAGTTCGGCGGAAAGGTCGGGCCGCGACATCAGGAGCCCGTCGGGAAGGCGGGAGTCGAGCCGGGCGATCTCACCGTCGGCCCGGCAGGTGCGCAGGGCAAGTTCGGCCATGTTGCGCCCGCGAGCCAGGCTTTCCAGACCCTGGACCACGGGGCTGATCCCGATACGGAACCCGGGACCGCTCTCGAGGCCGGCGGCGAGCGCGTCCAGGGGGCGGTCGCCCAGGTGGGCGACGAGTGCGTCGCGGTGTCCCCAGGTGTGCCGCAGGATCCGGATGCCGCGAATCTCCGGAACGGTCCGAGGCAAGCGGCCGTACGGAGGCGTTGCCCCCACCACGGCTACCGCGAAACGTCCGTCGAGCGGCAGATCGAGGATCCCCGCCGCCTTGTGGGTGAACTCGGGTTCGTTGCGGGTCTCCAGCAGGGCGGCGAGGATCAGACGGACGCGTTCGGCGTGCCGGCTGGCGACGCCTTCGGCGACCTGTCGGTAGGCGTCGGCGACCAGGACGGCGTCGCGGTCGTTGCTCTTCCACACCAGCTCGGCGACGTGTACCAGCTGGCGCGTGTCGCCGAGCTCGTCCCGCTCCACCACGTTGATGATGCCGCTCCAGACCTCGGAGCCGGCGACGCGGAAGGCGTGCAGCACCTCGTCGAGGGGGCGCCCCTGTTCCGCTCGCCTCATGCCCAGCTCTCTGGTGTACCGCTCGACGTCCACGATTCTGCTCGGGTCCACGCCGGCTTCCAATGCGTGGTGGATGCCGGTGCCCACGGTTGTCCGTACGTCGGGTGGCGCGAGCACCGGGTCGGCGTAGTACGGCACGTCGGCGCGGATCCTTTCCACGACGGTGTCCGTGAAGTCCGTGCCGTGCCCCAGAAGGCGCCGGCATCCGTGGTCGAAAAGCTGGAGAGCAGTGGGGTCCGCGATGCAGGCGGGTCCGTTGGGCAGCGGAGCGCCGAGGGCTACGTCATGGCCGCGAGGGCGAACGCTGCTGGGGACGGATCTGTTGTGCATGGACCCTCCAGGTGAAGTTCCTGCACCGGGTGGTCGGTCGCGCTTGTGGAAGTCGGCGGCATGCCTTCCCGGAGGACCACCACGCTAAGCAGTCGCTTACGCAAGGACGAGGTCTCAGCCGAACCGTGATGTTTCCGGCCAGTAGAAATCGCGGATTGTGTGCCCTCACAAGCAGGGCGCCTCCCGGCTGGGACCCGACAGCGGCTCGCCGGATTCCTATGGACGCCGCGCCGGGGCCGTGCGGACATCGAGCAGGCCCGCAGGGACTGGTTGGAGGGCTCCCGCTTCGGCGAGGTGCACGGCTACGACGGCGACCAACTGGCCGCCCCCGATCTCCCGCGCGATCTCGACCCACAGGACACCGCTCAGCGGGTGCGCCACCGGCGTCGGAGGCGGCCGCCGGCAACGGCGCCCACGGCGACCAGCGCCGCTGCCGCAGCAGTGACCGCAAGGGGAACGCCACCCGAGCCGGCTGTGCTCGGCGACGGCTTCGCGGCGGCTTCCGGTTGGGACGAGGCGGGTGCCTTCGGCGGCTGCGGCGCCGTGGGCCGGCCGGCGGAGACGCCCGGGGCCGACGGTCCGCCCTCGGCGTCCGCCGAGCTGCGGCTGGCCTCGGTGTTCTCGTCGACCTGTGCCTCGTCACCGGCAGTGGAACCGGCATCGGTGACGACGATGTCGGAGCAGGAGTAGTACGTGTCGGGGGTGTCGGTGTTCCGCCAGATCGTATAGATCAGATGGCGACCGGTTCGCCCCCCGGGCAGAGTGCCCTTGATGCGGTAGGCGCCGTCCTGGAGTACCGGGTCGGTGGCCGTCACGAACGGCTCATTCGCCAGATCGTCCCAGGACAGCGGCGTGTTCGGGTCGTAGCCGTCCTTGGTGAGATACACGCTGAAAGTGCCTCGGTGCGGGATGGTTGACGCGTAGGTGAGAGTGAACGGCTCGCCTGCTTCGAGCGTGCTGGCCGGCCAGTCGGCGCGCGCGACATCCAGGCCCTTGTACGGGTCGATGCCGGCACTGCACAGCTCCCCGTCGGGGATCTTCGTACGGTCACGCCCCTCTACATCTGCCACACGGATGTTGTCCCATTTCTCGAACGCCGCACTCCCACCCGCCTCGGCGGCTGCGGCGCAGGCGGCCGAGCCTGCATGTCCACCCTGTTGACTGCACGCGACAGCCCGGCTGATCGGATCGGTCGGGGCGCCATGTGCCTCGGCCGGGCCGGCAGCGACCCCGACGAGGAACAACGGGGCGCTACCGACGAGTGAAACCATGGCCATGGTGCTGCGATGAGTGGACATTCCTGACAGACCTTCCTGGGCCGAAACGGCAGTCGCTCGCCTTGCCCACTAATACGGCGCAAAGCCAGGGCAGTGCTCAGCCCGGACCCAGTCGGCGTCGTCGAGCAAGCGCCCGCCATCAGCTGGGCGACCTGCAGCACGGCACGGTGACGATGCCGGCGCCGCCGAGGACCACGATCCCGTGCGGGTCCGTTTCAGGGCGCCAGGAACCCGGTGAGTGCTGCAGCGACCGTCTCGGGATCCTCCAGCTGCGGGTAGTGCCCGAGGGCCGGCGGCCCGGCGAGCTCCATGACGTGGGCCTCCGGCATGCGCGCCCGGATCCGGGCGAGTACGTGTGCCCCGCTGATGGGGTCGGCCGGCCCCCACACGAACAGCGTGGGCCCGGGGAAGCCCTCCAGGGCCGAGGTCCAGCGCGCGGCGTGTCGGCGGCGCTCGTCGATGTAGCGCAGCAGTCGCGGGGCGAGGCGGTGGCCGTTGGCGCGGGACGCGGCCGCCCACAGGTCGCGCACGTCCTCGTCGTGGACCGGCCGTCCCAGCACGGCGCGCAGGGTCGCGGCGAACCGCCGCTCCGTGGTCAGAGGCGCCAGGAGCGGACCCAGCGGGCCGTGCAGCAGGCGCTGGATCGGCACGGGGCGGTGAAGATCGGGATAGAGGCCGCCGTTGAGCCAGGCCATGCGCGTGATCCGGGCCGGGTCGCGGGCCAGCAACTCCTGGCCGACGCTCACCCCGTAGTCGTGCGCGACCAGAGCGGTGCTGCCGATCCCGTACCGGCGCCAGACCTCCTCGACCAGCGAGGCCTGGTCGAGCACCGAGTAGCGGTGGCGTCGGGGCTTGTCGCTCTCGCCGAAGCCGAGCAGGTCCAGCGTGGTGACTCGGAGCCCGGCTGTGGTGAGCGCCGGGACGACAGCGGCCCAGTCGTGGGAGGAGGTCGGGAAGCCGTGGACGAGGGTGACGGGCGCGCCGCGCGCGGGCCCGTCCTGGCGTACGAAGACCGAGTGACCGCCGATCCGCAGGGCGCTGCCCCCCTCGGTCCAGTGGCGCAGCGGAGGCAGGACGCGTCCGCCGGTCATGCAGGGGCCTCCTCGGCGTGCAGGTGCCCCAGTCCGTGCAGCAGCGTTCGCAGGCCGAACTCGAACTCGGCCTCGGAGTCGGGAGAGTTGAGCAGTTCGGCGTGTCGGTGGACCACCGGGTGGGTGCGGGGGGAAAGGGAGGCGAACAGTTCGGCCATCGCGGCACGCTGTCCGGCGGTGCGGGCCGCGCCGCCGGAGTCGAGCACTGCGGCACCGATCACGAAGTGCGTGACCGTGAGGTAGACGTGGACGGCGGACCGCGGGGCCCACCCGTGGGCGAGGAGCTGTCCGAGGGCGTGCTCACGGGCCCGCAGGGCGTTGGGGCCCAGCAACTGACCGGTGGTCAGCAGGGGGACGACCGCCGGGTGTGCCGAGAGGACCCGGCGGAACTCCTGGGCCCCCCGCTCCAGGCCGGCCCGCCAGTCCCCGTCGAGCGAGGGCAGCCGGATCTCGCCCAGCATGTGGTCGACGGTCTCGATCAGCAGTTCCTCCCGGCTCGCGATGTGCCGGTAGAGGGAGGTGTGACGGACCTGGAGGTGGTCGCCGAGCCGGCGCATCGTGAGCGCCTCCAGGCCCTCACGGTCGGCCAGTTCGAGCGCGCCCGCGGTGATCCGATCGAGCGTCAGCCCACCCTGGCGGGGTCTGCGCCGGTCGCGTTCGGCATACCGGGCCTGCCACCAGGCGGGGGATCCGGGCTCCGAGAGGCCCGGACAGGGGGCGGCCTGCTGCGCGCGGGCGGGTCCGGCTCCGGCTCCGGGTCCGGGTCCGGTTTCGGCTTCGGGTTGGAGTGTCATGGACAATGCCTACTCGAAGAAGTCGGGTTCCGTGCGGACGATCTCGTCCCAGAGGGGTTGGAAGGAGAACCAGCCCGCGAGCGGGAATCCGGTCTGGTCCCGGGTGTACCGGGCGGCCTCGGGGTCGATCAGGTGCGGAGTGCCCGCAGCCTCCGCCAGCAGCTGCGCCTGGGCACTGCGCTCCATGGAGATGAACCACCAAGCCGCCTCGTCGACCGATTCGCCGACGGTGAAGATGCCGTGGTTCTGGTGGATGACGGCCTTGTGCGGCCCCAGCCCCGCGGCGAGCTGCCGGCCGGCCTCCTCCTCGACCACCACGGCACCGGCGCCGTCCCGGTGGACGGTGTGCTGCTCGTACAGGGCGCACGCGTCCTGGGTGATCGGGTCCAGCAGTCGGCCCAGGCTGGAGAAGGCCTTCCCGTGGACGGCGTGGGCGTGACAGGCCGCGACCACGTCGGGGCGTGCGGCATGGATGGCGGAATGGATCACGAATCCGGCCCGGTTGACCGGGCGCCTGCCGTGGCGGACCTGTCCCTCGTGGTCGACGAGGATCAGGTCGGAGACCCGGATGTGCCGGAAGGACATGCCGAACGGGTTGACCCAGAACATGTCCGGGTGCTCCGGGTCCCGCACGGTGATGTGTCCCGCGACCCCTTCGGAGAAGCCGAGGCGGCCGAAGATGCGGCAGGCGCCGGCGAGTCGCTGCTTTCGATGCTCGCGCTCCCGTGCGGGGTCGGTGAACACGGGCGGCAGGGGCAGTTCGAGGTTCTCCTGCCGGGGGAGGAACGCACTGCCGCGCAGCCCGTCCGCGGCGCCGTTCCCCGGAGCGGTCCCCGCCGCCGGGCCCGTCCTGTGGTGCTCCGGAGTACTCGTCGCCTGGTCCACGCCCCGCCTCGCTTCCACTATGCGTCCGTTGGACGCACATAATGCGTCCATTGGACGCATGAAGCAAGACCCCCGGCCGCTCGGAGGCGGTCGCGCTTCCCGGGAACGCCGTGCGGGAGGGCCGGGACCGGAGCGGTCCGCGCTCCCGGCCCGCCGCCTGCGCGCCGGCCGGGGCCCGGGTGTGGGCTCGGCCGAACGGGGGTTTCGCCGTGCGGACCGGTGCCGGTGCCGCCGTTGCGGGTATGGCGGCGCGCATGAGCGGAATTGAACTCAGCAGCGGCGCGTTCGACGACCATACGGTGATCCCCCGTCGCTACAGCGGGGAGGGGGAGAACATCTCACCGCCCCTGACGTGGTCGGGGGTGCCCCACGAGGCCACGGAGCTGGTGCTCCTGTGCGAGGACCCGGACGCGCCGGGGGCGTCCTTCCTCCACTGGCTGGTGACCGGCATCGATCCGGGGACCACCGGGGCGGCTGAGGGTCAGAAGCCCCAGGGGGGCTTGCCGTGGCCCAACGGCTTCGGGCGCGTTGGCTGGGGAGGGCCGATGCCTCCACCCGGGCACGGGCCGCACCGCTACTTCTTCCGCCTGTACGCCCTGTCCGAGCCGCTGCCGCTGCACAACCACCCGGGCGCCGACGACGTGCACCGTGCGCTGAAGGGCAGGGAGCTGGCCTCCGGCACCCTGGTCGGGACCTATCAGCGCTGAGCGCGTCACCGTTGGTCGCAGCCGTGGGTGCCGCCGTGCAGCCGGACGAACCGGGCCGGGCAGGATACCGTCCTGCGGTGTACCGGGCCGCGGGTCCGCGGCGGCCCGCGCACACGATCGTCGCCGAGGCGCGGGGCGGTTCCCGGCGTACGCCGAGGACGTCGAAGCCCTCTGCCGGTAGCCGAACCGGCCGGATCGGGTGCGGGGCCGGCCGGCGTCACGCCCTTCGGACGGACGGCGTCATGCCCCGGACCCGCCGGCGACGTCATGGATCGCGATCGCCTGTACGGGGCAGGCGCGGGCGGCTTCGCGGATCAGCGTTCCACCGACGTCCTCGCGGCCCGGTACGACCGTTCCGAAGCCGTCGTCGTCCTGGGTGAAGACGTCCGGTGACGTCAGGGCGCATTGCCCGGCGCCGATGCAGACGTCTCCGTCGATGGAGACACGCATGCGCATCACTCCTTTCACCATGTGACGGGGAGTTCGAGCAATCCCTGGATCGTGTCGCCCGGCTTGAACGGGATCTCCTCGGCAGGGGTGGCGAGCCGCAGCCCCGGCAGTCGGCGCAGCAGCGTTCCGAGCGCGATCTCCAGCTCCGCGCGGGCGAGGTTCTGCCCGAGGCACTGGTGGATGCCGAAGCCGAACGCGACGTGGTGGCGTGCCGAGCGGGCCCAGTCGAGCGTGTCGGGGTCGCTGTAGGCGGTGAGGTCCCTGTTGATGACGGAGGTCGAGAACACCACGCCCTCGCCTGCGCGGATGACCGTTCCGGCGACGTCGATGTCCTCGCGCGCGACCCTCAGCAGTCCGTCCGCGATCGACAGGAACCGGAGCAACTCCTCGACGGCGGTGGGCACGAGCCCGGTGTCCGCCCTCAACTCGGCCAGTCGCTCGGGGTGGCGCAGCAGCGTGTAGGTGCCCAGGGAGATCATGTTCGCCGTGGTCTCGTGCCCTGCGACCAGCAGGATCGTGGCGAGCTGCACCAGCTCCTCCCGGTCGGGGCCGCCGTCCTGGAACCCTCGCGCCACCAGGTCGTCGAGCACGCCCTCCCCGGGCTTCTCGCGCTTGCGGTCGATCAGGTCGCCCAGGTAGCCCTCCAGTTGGGTCAGTGCGTCCTCGGTGTCCGCTCCCGTCGGTCCGCGCAGCAGCCGCCGCGACTGCTTCTCGAAGAAGTCGTGGTCCGCGTACGGCACGCCCAGCAGATCGCAGATGACGATCGACGGCACCGGCAGTGCGAACGCGCTCACCAGCTCGGCCGGCGGTCCCTGGGCCTCCATCGCGTCCAGCAGCTGGTCCACGGTTTCCTGGATGCGGGGCCGTAGTTGCTCGGCGCGCTTGAGGGTGAAGCTCGGGATCAGCAGCCGGCGCTGGGCGTTGTGCTCGGGGTCGTCCCAGCCGAGCAGTGCCGCGCGGCGGCGCCTGCGCAGGGTCGCGGACCGCTCGGTCGGCAGTGGGAAGTCGTCCCGGGTGCTGTCGGTGGAAAGACGCTGATCCGCGAGGAGTGTCCGGGCGGTCGCGTGCCCGGTGACGAACCACACCTGCCGCCCGTCCCAAAGGGTCACCCGCGACAAGGGGCGCTCCTCGTGGAGCCGGGGGTAGTCGGTGGGCGGGTGGTAGGGGCAGGTGCGGTCCTGGGGGAACGCCACGGCTTTCGTCATGGGGACCTCGCAAGGTGCGTATCGGTGGCTCTGACGTTGGTGCCGTCACCACTACATGCCTCAGGCACCTATCTGGTCTACGCGTAGTTCGGCCAATCCACCGGAGCGGGCTCGTCCATCCGGTGGGCCGGCCGGCGGAAGTGCCGGTTCGCCTCCCGGTGCCTGGTCATTGTCCGATGGATCATCAGGCCAGGCTGTGGGAGCGGGAGAGAGGGCGGGCGATCACGCCGCGCACCGGGCACGTGCCCCCCATCAGGTGGCCCGAATGCCTTTGGTCGTCCGGACAAACCCCGCACAGAGCAAGATCACTGTATCGAGTACTACCAACGGCCGTATGGGGCGAGTTGGGCGTAGCGGCCGTTACTGTTTCCAGGGATCTGGACGAATTCCCCGATATTAACCCTCTACTTCCTCTTTCGCCGGTCGGCGCGCGTACGCCGATCACCTCCCTTGGGAAGGAGAGCCCGCCCGATGACCGTTGAGACCGGCCCGGAAGCGCAGGTGGAGCCGCCCCGGCAGTCCAGCCTCAGCACCGCGGCTGCCCGCAACCTCGCCACCACGACCAAGTCCGCCCCGCAGATGCAGGAGATCACCTCTCGCTGGCTGCTGCGGATGCTCCCCTGGGTGGAGACGAGTGGCGGCACCTACCGGGTGAACCGCCGGCTGAGATACACCGTGGGCGACGGGCGCATCGAGTTCGTCCAGGACGGTGCCGACGTCCGGGTGATCCCCCGAGAGCTCGGCGAACTGGCCCTGCTGCGCGGCTTCGAAGACGTGGAGGTGCTGACCGCGATCGCCGGCCGGTGCGTCCAGCGGGACTTTCGTGCCGGCGAGGTGCTGGTCGAACGCGGTACCCC